>CALCTX010000113.1 GCA_937907035.1 uncultured Selenomonadales bacterium | reverse complement strand
CCAGCCAGTCGTTGGCAGATATGGCTCAGAAGCTTCAGAATGAGGTCAACAAGTTTGAGGTATAAGTTTTCTGCTATAAGAGATAGTAAGAGCAGGTTTGCTGTTAGCAAACCTGCTCTTTTTGAGCTCCAAATTAAATTTGGTCATGAAACTAATTGCCGATATATTTGGTTTCTGTTTATTATATTGTATAATATTAGCAATATAATAATTTATGAGCGGAGGTGTCTTGAAGTGCCGTATGTTAATATCAAGATAACAAAAGAAGGAAATGTTACTCCGGAACAGAAAGCAAAATTGATAAGTGGAGCTACACAGCTTTTGGTCGACGTTCTTGGCAAAAATCCGGCATCGACGGTTGTTGTGATTGATGAAGTTGATACCGATAATTGGGGACTTGGCGGATTGCCTGTTCTTGAAGCAAGGAAAAAGAATAAAATGTAATGTGCCCGGGGATGATCAGAAAAGTGAAAAAGAGATATGAATATATTGATTATGTAAAGGCTTTGATAATAATAATAGTAGTCATGGTACATACAGGATTCGACATGCTAACTCCAATTAGTAACGTATGTATGATAGTGTTGGTTGTATGCTCCGGCATCACATTATCTTTAAAAGAAAAACCGCTGAAGGAAATGATAGTATCAAGATTTAAAAGAATAATGCTGCCGTTTTGGGGAGCAATTGCGGTATATAGTGTTTTTGAAGTATGGCGGGCAGGATATTTGGGCTATTCTGATTATAGAATTGCATATCCCGGAATTTTAGCAATGTTTTACGGAGTAACTGCCAAAATGCCAGTTATTTCCGGAATTACGGATCCTTTATATGAAATATTGTCTTATAAGTGGGCTTTTCATACATATTTTTCTCTGGATGCCGTAATGCCGACCATTTCTCATCTGTGGTTTTTGCCGGCAATGTTCGTTGGTTCGGTATTATATTTTGTGTACACAAAATATGTAAAAACGCGTGGAATATTGGATGCTGTAACGATTGTTGTTCTTTTGTGGTTGGCGTATTTGGAAAGTCCGCCGACTGTTATTCAGTTTCCTTTTAATATTGGCCGGGGATTTTTGGTCTGTGCATGTTTGATTTTTGGCGCAAATTTAAGACGTTGGGATATATTTAACTTGAATATTAAAGGGTATATGATTTATGCCGTTTCGATAGTGATAACATTTTCATTGCTAAATTGCATTGACAACGGACCGATATCTATTATCTCCAGTATATATCCGCTTGGTAATATATGGGGTATGTATCTGTTTTATCTGGAAGGGATTTCCACGTCAATTTTTCTGTTATTTACATTAAAGCTTGTCAGTGAAAAGGTAAGCTGCCAAATATTATTGGATATTGGGAAAAATACAATGACGATTTATCTTTGGCACATGATTTTCCTTACCATTTTCGGTTTAATGATTCTGCGGATTTTTGGCGTTTCGGCAGAGCCGGATATATTTTTTCTGCCATTTATTCCCGAGAGCAGAACAGATTTGAGATTGCTTGTTGATGCTCTCACTGTTGGAATGTGTCTGTTTATTGCCAATACTGATAAGAGGCCGAACAGGAAGTTGTATATTTTCGGGATACTGACTTTTGTCATTTTATGTATTGCTGGATTGACCTTTACAGGCCATGTGGCAGTATGATCTTCAGTATTCGCGGGATATTGGCTTCGGTACTTTTGAGGTTCGTGTTCGTAAGGCTTGTACTGGCCACAATCCGCAGGAGCCGAAGAAGATTCAGATTCCGGCTTGCAACGTACCGGCTTTCAAAGCTGGCAAGAAGCTCAAAGAAGCTGTTAATGCTAAATCAGCTAAAAAGGTAAGAAAAAATAATATTTGCTGTGATGAGGGGCTGTGAAAAAACACCCCAAATAAAAATCATATAAAAATCATAAGGGGCTGTGAAAAAATGAGCAATCATTTTATTCGCAGCCCC
>CALCTX010000112.1 GCA_937907035.1 uncultured Selenomonadales bacterium | reverse complement strand
CAGCAAATGCTTTCGGTTCCATAATAAATCCCTGTTCATATAAGCGACCATACGTATCACGCGCTGAATGTCCTATCCCCAGAAACACAGCATCACAGGCAATCTCCTCACTGTCATTGACTATAACCGCTGTAACGGCATTATTTTTACAAACGACGTCCGTCACTTTTGTTAAAAACCGAATTTCTCCACCAAGTTTTATTATCTCCTGCCGGAGGTTTTTTACCATTCCGCATAAAAGATCCGTTCCGATATGTGGTTTATGAAGATACTTTATTTCTTCCGGCGCGCCAAATTCAACAAACGCATCTAAAATGTCATCCATTCCGGGATCACTTATCCTGGTTGTTAACTTTCCATCTGAAAATGTTCCGGCACCGCCCTCACCGAACTGGACATTGGTCTCTTCATCGAGTTCACCGCCTTGCCAGAAAGCATTTACTTTGTTCCGCCTGGTATCAACATCTGCACCACGTTCTAATACCAACGGACATAATCCTGCTTTTGCCAGTGTCAGCGCCGCCAACATTCCTGCCGGTCCAAAGCCTACCACTACCGGGCGTTTATCAAACGACCGTCCAGCCGCTCCGCTTTGCAAAACAGCAAACACAGATTTTTTACGATCTGGCTGCCAGGAAATCTTCCGATCTCTGCTCAGTCGTTTCTGCAATTGCTTTTCGTTACCCTTTACTATCACATCAAGAATATATACATATTCTATCGGCGCACCGTGATAACGCCTTGCGTCAAGTGCCCGACGCACAATTACCACCTCGGCTATATCCCGAGGTGGTAATTTCAAGCGGCGTGCCGCCAATTCTATCAGACTTTCTTTACTGCTTATCGGTACATGCAGATCAATTATACGGAGCATGTTCTCCTTAATCCTTTCTTAAAATATCAACTTCAACCGTAACCTCTATAGCCGAAGAAACGACTCCGCCCGGCAACAATATTCTTACTATCCGGGAAAACGGCTTTGTCATACCTGCTAATGAAATCGGCACCGTACCCAGTTCGTTAACCTTGGCCAATGTAGTTGCCGAACCTTCAATCGTTACAACAGACGGTGTAACACGAGCCCCACCGAATGAATATCCTTCCGGAAGGTCAGTTGTAAATACCGGCTTTACACCAATTTCTTTCTTCGCCATACCCTTACTTACCATGACATTTATCAGCATACTCTGCTTTTCCAGGGTAATTCCCTTAACCTTTTTGCCCTTGTCATCAACCGGCGAGAGCGGTACTTCAACTGCAAATGAATTGCTTCCTGACAATGGCACAGAAGCAATAACTTTTTTTACTCTTTCTACTGCCAGGCGTGGACCGGAAATCTCCACATTGGTTGATTCAGGAACATTTTTAGCTACAACCGCACCATCATCCAATGTACCGGTCGAAACGATTGATACAGGCAGTATCCTTTTTATGATCGGTTCTACTGAAACGCTTACCTCCTCCGGAGAAACAGAAACAACTTCTAAACCAGCCGGGATTTTAATCTGCAGAGGAAGTTTATGTTCCCCTTCTGTAATTCCCGCCAAATCTATTTTAGCTGCATATTCGGAAACCGGAACCGCTAAAAATGCCGAACGTTTTCCACGAAGCTTTACTCTTACTTTTTCTTCCGAATAATTTATATAGCAATTTTCCGGTGCATTATCCAATACAACAGGCACAGTTACTCTGTTCTCTAAATACGGATTTTCCTGATTCATGACAAAAAACCATAAGATTATTGCCCCTACTACAGAAAAAAACTTTGCGCCCCAATTTTTTTGCAGGAAATTCATAAATCCGTTCATTTCTTCCTGAGCCTCCAGCTTGCTACCATATCCTTAAACTTTATACTTTGCGGTGCAAAAATTGGCCACAGATTCATTTTTATCGCTTCGGAATCAAGATGGCGGCGAATATGTCCATCTTCAGCAATAGAAACCGTTCCCGTTTCTTCGCTGACAACAACTACCAGTGCATCACACTGCTCAGACAGTCCGATTGCTGCCCGATGGCGTGTCCCCAATTCCGTAGACAATGTCCGGTTATCCGTAAGCGGCAACAGACAACCTGCTGCAAGCAACCGCTGTCCATGAATTACCGCTGCCCCATCATGCAGTGGCGTATTCGGTATAAAAACATTGATAAGAAAATCTGCCGTGATCAAGCCATCAATTCTTATTCCGGTATCGCAAATATCTTTTAATCCCATGCTCCGTTCAAAAACAAGTAACGCCCCGATACGATTACGGGCCATCGAAAATACAGCTTTATCAATTTCATTGACAATACGACGAGCTTCTTCATCGTTAATAACGACCGAAGAGCCAAAAAAGCGTCCTTGTCCCAAATGCTCAAGTGCCCGGCGCAGTTCAGGCTGGAAAACTATTGGCAAAGCAACCAGCAAAAGTGTTACGGATTTTTGCAACAGCCAAAAAATAGCGTGCAAATCTAATACATTGGAAATAACCGTAAGCACCATCAAAACGCCCAGGCCTTTTACGAGCGCAATAGCCCGCGTATCCTGAAGCATCTCATAAAACTTATATAAAATTATTGCTACCAGCAGAATATCAATAATATCCCAAAACCCCACCGTGGAGATTATTCCCTGTATCTGACCGGGCATCGGCAGGTCCGAAATAGGTACTGATAATGGCATCTGCACAGCCTCCCCACTACTCTTTTCTTTCCTTATATAATTTTATTCGTTATTATTTTTAAAAATCCTTGTAAAAAACTGAAAAAAATTGGCGAAACAATAAAATTTTTTCAGTTTCGCCAATTTCCCTCATCGATTAGTTATTCCCGACTTTTCCGGTTTCCAAAAGTACTCGTGCCTTTGGCAATGCTTCAGCAATCTCTGACGCAATTATACCCGTTCCCAGTCTTTTAGCAGCAATGTCGCCTGCCAGTCCATGCAAATAAACGCCTAACAAAGGTGCCGCTCCAGTATCTAACTGCTTGAAAAGGCCGGCAATCGTTCCGGCTAAAACATCGCCACTGCCAGCCGTTGCCATAGCCGGATTTCCTTTTGATGTCAGCCAAATAGTCCCTGCCGGGCAAGCAACTATCGTACACTCACTCTTTAACACTATTATACTGTTCCATTCAGCAGCTGCGCGGCGTGTTGTATTTAATACATCTTGCCGCAGTTCCTGAACTGATATCCCTAACAATCCGGCCATTTCTCCAAGATGAGGTGTTAAAACCGGTATATTTTTTAAATCTGAAAGATCAGTTACATTTCCCTGATAAGCAAATAATGCATCAGCATCTATAATAAGCGGCTTATCAACATTCTTACAAACAGCACGAACAAATTCGCCGGTGCCTGGTTCTCTGCCCAATCCCGGCCCGATCAGTACCGTATCATAACCATCAGCTGCTTTTATAATCTGTTCCACAGCCGCTTGCCCCAAAGTTCCGTCTTCTTCCTCCGCCAACGGCAAAGTCATTACTTCCGTAAGTTTTACCTCCATGATATGGTTCAAACTTTCCGGCAATGCCAGCGTCACAATACCGGCTCCGGCACGTAACGCTGCCTGAGAAGAGAGCGCTGCTGCTCCAGTCATTCCCACTGAACCGGCTATAACTAAAATACGTCCGCAATCGCCTTTATGTACATCAAGCGGACGCGGTTTTAACAACGCCCTGGCCATTTCATCATCAATATATTCCTGAGCGATCTCCTCGGCGACTTTGGTCGCGTCGTTCAGGTCGAAGATGACGACATCCGCGCCGGCGTCGGCCAGATAACCGGCGACGACCTTGCCGATGCCCTGATTGCCGCCGGTGACGATGGCGACTTTACCCTTCAGGGAGAAAATATCGTGTTTCATAGTCTTGTTCCTTTCATCCGTTTGGAAACCGATATGACTTCGGATGTCGATGCTCTTACCGAGTATGGCATCTTATTTAATCATATTTCGTTTTCTGCCTTTGATTTTAATATAGAAATCCAGTATTGTCAAGCGCTATTTCCCGACTATATCCGGCGCTTTTGGGGTATTTTTTTCGTCATTGCAAAATGCCTTAAAAAGTCCCGTTTTCAATAATTCGGCTTTACAAGAGAAGATATAAATGTTATTCTATGTTGGACAAACAAATGGAGCGTTTATGCGATGAACATAGTCGACGTCAAGAAGGTCAACCGAAACAAAATCTATCAGCTCATCTACCGGGAAAAGACCGTCTCCAAATCCGCTATATCCGAAGCGCTGGGGATCTCTCTACCCACGGTATCGCAATGTGTGCGTGAGCTCGAACAGGACGGGCTCGTCATGGTCAACGGCTTCTATCAGTCAACCGGCGGGCGCAAGGCTACGATGATCTCC
>CALCTX010000111.1 GCA_937907035.1 uncultured Selenomonadales bacterium | reverse complement strand
CAGTAGTGTTCTTTCAACTACTATTGTTGATAAAGTTAAGATAAATACAGATACTTGTAAGTACATATTTGAAGGAAGAATCTTATAACACAACAATACAAATAGCATGCTTAAACATCTAGAAATAGATAAGTATGTTTCTTTAGCTACGACCCTAGCGGTCATTTCTCCACTGTATCTGCCTATAATTACTGCAGATAAATAGCTATATGAATTATCATATAAGACAGCTGCAAAAGCATTACCAATTCCGTATACTATCGCACCAGGAATATTTGGAAAGAAAATCAATGAGTATGTTGATATGATTTTTAGAACTACTCCTAATTTAAAAGTATTATCAATTTTGTCTCTTTGAAGAAACCTATTAATTACTCTATAAGTTAGAATTGTAATAAAAGTAAATAAGATATTAAGCTTAGAATATACTCCTGAATTCCCTGCAGCATTATATAACAATAGACTAATTGTATTTAATCCTAAGCCATCTCTTAAACCATAGAATAATACTGCTACATTATGATCTTTCCATTGTTTATCATCTTTTAATAATAAAGCTTCTTTGACATGAGCGCCAAGCTTACTCATCTGACTGCGAGTCGCGATTTTCGGCAATGAACTGCTGACATTCAGATACAACATTACCGGTTCCTCCTTCCCTGGAGAAATAAAATTTCCTATTTCCTACATATTATATATCATTTACAAATAATCCGCCAAACTTCCCGGAAGAATTTTTCCACCAACGGAAAGCGACATATTATAAATAAGCTGAGCGGACATCAAATCCACAGCCAAAGCGGCAACATCCGTATCCGATACCCGGGAAATATCACCGGTGATCGTCACATTCTGCGTTGTCAGCATATCCTGTACAGCAGTATAAACCTGCTGACGGGCTGCCAACTTGGTTTCTGCCCCGAGAACAGTATTATATGAATTGTTGGATAACGTCATTCCATTCTGAGAGAGCCAATTATTGTCTCCTTCTTCAGTTTTGGCAACCACAGCCAACAGATCATTGAGGGCTGCCGTCGCCGAGCGGGCATTGCCGGAAGCCGCATCATCAAATATATTGGAACCAAAAACATCATGTCCCGTAACATTTACTGTATCAGACGACGGTTGTATTGCGCCATTCTGCTTTACCATAGAAATATATTTTTCATCACCATTATAGGTAACAATATACTGCTTAATGCTATCAAAGGAAAATTTAACCGTCTCGCCATCTATCGTAACTTCCGGACTCCAATTCTTACCCTTACCGGCATCATCATATAATTCACCGGTATTTTTAAAATTGTCTTTTACAAACGTTGTTGCATCAAAGCCCTCTGCAGCACCTAACGTAAATACTTCATCGCCATTCTGAACATAGTCCCGACCGGCAGCCATCACTGCTTTATATCCTTTAGTCATGAACTCTTCCGTATATACTTTGCCGTTAGTCGTATTAAGATAATATGTCTCGTATGTTTTTCCGCCATCCTTGCTGCCACGCAATGTCAGCATTTGCGCCAGATCACCGGTCCGGTCACATTTATTGTCATCATCTGCCTGACTGTAGAAAAACGTCTTTTGGTTGTCATCCATTGTTTTGGCAATACCACAATCTTTTTTGTCTTCAGACATTGAAAACGGCTGGACTAAATCCTTCTGCCCAGACATCAGATAATGACCATCAACCTGGATATTGGCGTCAGATACAGCCTGCTGAACCATTGCCAGCATCTCCTGGGCAATCGCCTTCATGTCTGATTCATTATTGGTGCCATTGGCAGCCGCATTGGTTTTTTCTACAACGGTCTTCAGACAGTTGCAAACATCAACCAAAGTGGCATCACTGTTTTTCATCCAGGATATTGCGTTACTGACATTGCTCTGATACTGAGTATTTTCTGTCAATGAATTCTGATACCGCAAATATTTGGAATAACCGACTGCATCATCAGACGGACGATGCAGCTTGGAGCCGTCACTCTGCTCCATAAGCTTGGTCTGATTTTCGTAGGAGGTATTCAATTGTTTTAAATAACCATTGACCATCATTGTACTGGATATACGCATGTCATTTCACCTTATCTTCCTACTACACCGGTATTGTTGATCAACCGGTCAAGCATCTCATCCATCGTCGTCAGGCATCGGCTGCAGGCCGAGTAGCCCTGCTGGAACATTATCATATTGGTCAGCTCTTCATTCCAGTTAACCCCGGAGGTTGAGGAGCGCCAGGTATCAACCTGATTTATGATTATCGCCTGCGCATCAACCATATCATCCATTGCCTCGGATGCAGCACCAAGGTCTGCCATCATTGCATTATAATATGCTTCAAAAGAAACCGTACCGATTGACCGGTCAATAACCTTGTTTTCGGTTCCGCCCTGAACCTCATTGAACAAAGCACTGAGCAGAACAGCGTTGCTGCCGTCAGCAGTTTCATTCATTTCATAATGCGTGGTTGTTTTCTTATGATTAACTGCATCGCAAACTGTTATCGTTCGTGTACCATCCGCAGCAAATTCCACCAAATAAGAAGACTCTGTTCCACTATAATCTTCTTCAGCCGAATCTATTACCGTTCCGCCGCAGGCGCAGACATATTCAGTTCCGTTCGGAGCTGTCAATTGAGTATTGACCTGCAGAGCTTTCATTATCTCCATTCCGGATAATTCGGTTGTTTCAAAAGGAGTCTTTCTGCCAGTAGCAATAACTACATTTTTTTCTTTGTCCCAAGTATAATATACGTCCTCTTTGCCAAAGAAATTTATATCTGTTTTGTTAGCATCCGTCGCGTTACCATTAAGGCCATAACCGGAACGATGCTGTTCATTGAAGGTTGTCAACAGGAAGGTTGCCATATTGGTCAATTTATCCATATACGACTTATCTTCCGTTATATTGTCCAATTGCCCCTTCAGAATTCCATCCGTCGGGACGAATAAGGTGTCGGTTTCTTTTATTGTCAATGTATAATCGGTCAACCCATAGGTTTTATTAGCTATTCCCGGCTCTTCCATTTGGAGATGCAATGCAGAAAGGCCACTGACCAAAGATACACCATTGCTGACCAACTGGTACATTCCGGTTTGGGAATCCTCATAGACAGTAACATTTACCAATGAGGAAAATTCATCAACGGCCAGATCACGTTTATCACGAAGGTCATTGGCATGTGTTCCGGTCGCTTCAATAGCGGCTATATTTTTATTAAGTTCGACGATCTGATCCGATAAATCATTAACCTTTTGTATGTTAATTTTCATATCGTCGTAATTAGCGATTATCTGATCCCGCATTTGCGTATTAGCTGTATTCATGCGGTCAATAAAAACTTTGGCCTGCTCAATTACTGTAGTCCGGTTACTGGTTGTGCTGGCATTAGCCGAAAGATCAACCCAGGCCTTATAGAATTCTTCCAATGCATTCTGAATACCGGCATTGCTGGTATCATTAAAAATAGCTTCAACTTTATCGTAATTTGTCTGTTTAGCTTCATTATAGCTTTGAGTTATCAGCATACACATTGCGTGCCCGGGTAAGGGAAAGGGCATCAGTACCACTGCCGACCATTACTGAACCATAGGTCGTGTTATACTGAAGTGCATTAGTTGCTGCCTGATTAACTTTTTGCCGCGAATATCCATCGGTATCCGCATTCGAAATATTGTGTCCGACTGTATCGAGAGAAAGCTGATTGGTAACTATTCCGCGATACATAGTGTTTAATCCGGCAAACGTAGATCTCATTGGAGTTCCCACCCTTCATTCATACAGATTGGTCAAACATCTTTTTGCCCCGAAGCGGCTCCTGTCCTGCTGCTCCCTGAGGTGCATAGGTTGTATCAGCAGCTACCTGGTTCAGAACATTGATGGTGAATCCTGCGAACTCCATGTCCTTTGCCAGCAATTTCTTGCTGACTGCCGAGATTCTCTCTAAGTCCTTTAGTGCCATCTGTAAATCGGTCAAAATCTGCTCCGCATTTTTTCGCTCTGCAGATTCCGGCAGTCTGGCCAACAGTTCGGCCATAGTACTGCACTTTGCTGTCTGTAAAATTGTTGCCTGTTCCTCGCTCAATTTGGAAAGTGCCATCAGTTTCAGCAGTATTTCCTCGGCAATCTTGCCGGCTTCTGCTCCGCCACGTTGTTTGGACAAAGCCTCCTGCTGTGCATGAGCTTTCTCTTTTATGATTTTTGCCAGCTCATACTCTTTTTTTAACAGCACAAAAATTTCCTGCATTTTGCTCTCCCTCAGGCCTTAAAATCGAATTTTTTCTGTTTCGAGATAACTTCCTGCCCTTTTTGCCCATATGCCGGTTCCACTATGGATCCACCAATCTGATTAAGGTGGAAATTTACCGCCGAAAGAGCACTGGTAATGAGCAGTTTGTTATCTTCTGACAATTGTTTGACTTTGGCAACGATCTTTTCCAGTTTTTCATGACGCTCTTTGAATTCTGCTCTCATTTCTGCCGGCATGAATTGATACAATTCCCGGCTGTTAGCATTGGGCTTCAATCCACCGCAGACACCGGAAAGGTCAACTAAGATACTTTGCCTTCTCGTTTCTGCCTGGTTGATATGTTCTGCTATTTCTTCTTCTTTTTTGATAATTTCTGCTAAGAGCTTCATGTCAACAGCTACTAAAACATTTCGTTTTTTGACATTAAGCGTGTAAAGCATCTCATAGTAACCGTTGATCTCTTTTAATACGGCACTAAGCTTTTCCCACATACGTCAAGCCTCCGTCAATAACGCATTGACATTATCTTTTCAGCAATGCCCTCTGCGTTGATTTGATAGGTACCGTTTCCAATCTGTTGTTTGAAAAACGCCACCTTATCCTCGCGGACCGTCTCCGCGGTCGAGCGGATTGTCTGCAACGACGAACTGAAATTGCGCACATTGCTGGAAAGAACAAGTTCATCTTTTCCCGGCTGTGCTCCGCCAGATTCGTTTTTCTTTGCTTGAGATGTCGTTTGATTGACATTTCGCAAATATGCGCCGGCAACGCCCTGTAGAATGTTGTTGATGATCATTTTTTTCACCTTCTTTAAAGACACTTATCCCGAGAATATTTTTTCTCTTATTTATTTATCGAAAAATGGAGCAGGAAACTTAACTCCTGCTCCAAAAAAATTTTATTTTTTTTTTAACTTTTTTAATCTGCTACCTTCCCATATCCTTGGAATACATTCCGGCACCTCTTGCAGCACTGGCTGCCGGTTTCTTTTTCACTGCAGTTGCAGCCGGAGCCTTCGCTTTTGGTGCACTCTCTTTCCGAATAGCCATAATACGTTCCTTCTGTGCCTGCTGAACCTTTACCTCGGTAATGAGCGCCCGGTTGCAACTATCACAAAGACGGCCATTCGTGATCGGCTTGCCGCAATGTTCACACGGATAAGAAATCTCAATACCGGAAGCCGAAACGAACCTCCCCTGGCGAACCATTCTCATGACCAGGGACTCTTTTACTCCCGTTTCCCGGGCAATTTCTTTTACTGTTGCTTTTGGATGTTCACGAACATAGTCAGCTGCTTTATCTTCATCAGCCTGCTCAGCTTCAATACAAGCCGGACAGAGTTTATGCCCCATATCCATAAAAAGTTTACCGCAACGCGGACAATTTTTTAATGTTCCTGCCATATAAATCACCCCAAATATTTTAAGTAGACTTCTATATTATACGCCTTAATCATAAAAAATCCAATTTCTTTTTTACACCTGTCTAACGGTCACTCGCTAAAGCCAGTACATATACTTTAGCCGCATCGGCTTTTTTTAAAACCTTTGCACATTCATAAAAGGTTGTTCCGGTCGTCATAATATCATCTACCAGTAAAATATTTTTCCCGGCTAAATTCTCATTTCTGTAAAGAGAAAATGCCCCCTTCAGATTATTTTTTCTCTCTTCTGCTGACAAATTATATTGTGGAATTGTCTCCCTGTTTCGTTGAAGTAAGCATCGATATTCCGATTTGACAAAGATTTTGTTGTTCCTAAAAAACGGCAAAAAAATAAGTTTAGCTTGATTAAATCCCCGCTCTTTTTCTTTCCTTTTATGTAAAGGAACAACTGTCAACCAATCAATTTGCCGTAATTCTTCCGGCAGCATAGGTATTCCCGCCTGCACAAAATTGTGGATTGCCGGCAATGTTCCCCGGTCCTTTTGAAATTTCAATCTTTTGATCAACTTTTTTACTGCCCCGTCATAGTTGCCTAAGGCCCAAGCCCCATCAACATGCTTCAGCATCTTCGGTTCGAGCGGCAAACGATGAATATCAAGCCGTTTTATAAGGCAGCTCTCACACCAGCCGCCACGTACTTCCACATACGCCCCGCACTCCGGACAATGTGGCGGAAATATAAAATCTACAATAGTTTCGATCATTTTGTTCATAATAAATGATTAAGCCGTTCCGCTAAAAGTGTAAACCGTCGCTTTGTCCGGTCATTTTCGACCGCAGTCTGTAACGCCGGCAAACTGCCGAGCAGTATAACCCGCTCTTTGGCCCGGGTTACTGCCGTATACAGCAGATTGCGCTGCAACATAATACGATGTCCGGGCACAAGTGGCAATACAACGACCGGATATTCACTGCCCTGACTCTTATGTACACTCATCGCATAGGCCAGCTGCAATTCTCCCAGTTCACTTTTTTCATATTCAACGTCCTGGTCATCACCAAAGGAAACGAACATCCCTGTCTCCGATATCGCAGTAATAAAACCGATATCGCCATTAAAAACATTTTTTCCGTAATTATTTTTTATCTGCATGACTTTATCGCCTTCACGGAAAATTACCGATCCGCTTTTCAGTTCATCTTTGCTGTGATCCGGTGGATTAAGTGCTGCCTGCAACCGTCGGTTCAGATTATCGATCCCGCATAACTGCAAATGCATCGGCGACAGGACCTGCACATCATTCAAAACATCAAATCCGGCTTCCGGCAAAATCCGCCGGCAAAGTGTCAGGACCATATCTTCGGTCTCTTCAACTCCGGTCATACGCAAAAACTCAAAATCACTGCCGGCAATACAAGCCGGCATCCGTCCATGATTTATGGCATGAGCATTGACGACGATCGCACTTTCTTCAGCCTGCCGGAAAATTTCCGTCAGGCAAATACTGTTTACCGCCCCGGAACGCAAAATATCTTTTAGTACCGACCCCGGCCCGACTGCCGGCAATTGGTCAGAATCGCCGACCAAGATCACATGGCAGCCTTCCGGCACTGCCTGCAAAAAGCTGTTCATCAACACGATATCCATCATTGAAACTTCATCCAAAACGATGACATCGGTTTCCAGCGGATAATCATCATCCCGGCCGAATATCATGCCCCGGTCACTGCCCTGAGCTTCCAACAACCGATGGACTGTAGATGCTTTTCGCCCGGTTGTTTCCGTCAAACGTTTTGCCGCCCGCCCGGTCGGAGCACCCAAAAGGACCTCTAAACCCAAATCTTCAAAAATATCCAGCATCGCCCGGACAACTGTTGTCTTTCCTGTACCCGGACCGCCGGTCAAAACAAAAATTCCATGGACCAATACACTTTTGACTGCTGCTCTTTGTCCTTCAGCTAAAACTGTACCTGAACGCGCTTCCCATTGTTTGACCAACAAATTTGGTTCATCTACCGATAACGGTTCCGCTTTTTCCTGCAAATTCAGCAATTTAGCCGCCGTACCGCATTCTGCCTCATATAAATAACGAGGATAAACCAATGTATCATTGGCGACTGTTTCAGTTGGAAAATGTTCCGCAGCGATCCCGTCTGCTAATGCATCCCGAACGGCCTCCCAATTCACGCCCAATAACTGGGTAGCCTGCTCGATCAGTATTTTATCCGGCACACAACATTGCCCGGACAGAGCTATTTTGTTCAGCGCATACTCCAGCCCCGCCTGCAATCGTGCCGGCGCTTCTCTGTCTCCGCTGCCGGACAAAGCGATCGCATCAGCAGTCAAAAAACCGATACCATCGATATCATATGCCAGCCGATAAGGATTTTCTTCCAATATATTTATGGCAAACGAACCATACTGTTTAAATATTTTTCCGGCATACGTCCCGGACGCCCCATGGTTTTCCAGCCATAACATGATATC
>CALCTX010000110.1 GCA_937907035.1 uncultured Selenomonadales bacterium | reverse complement strand
AATTTTTTTCAGCGTCTGTTCCCATTTTTTATTATTTTTTTAAATTTTTGATAGAATTTAGAGTTATGCATCTTACACCACGTGCAGGTATCTATCATTGTAAGATTCGGGATAGCCAGACTCGAACTGACGACCTCACGCTTCCAATGCGCGAATTCTACCAACTGAAATATATCCCGTAAAGTGTGTTTATGTTTTTTATTTCCGCAATCTCTCTAAATTGGCTATCAGCTCACTAAACACACAAAGACGTTGCTGATATGGTATTCTAAATATACATAAAAATTTTTAGACTTCTGATTCGTCACTAAAATACACTCGTCTAAACCTCCTTACATGGTTTGTTATGGATTACCAACTTTCGAAATGTACACCTACTTATTGATCATCTATGGTAATTTTTATGTTTAGTTGAGCAGGTAATCAGAATCGAACTGACCTCTTTAGAATGGTAATCTAATATAATAACCACTATACTATACCTGCATTATTTTTTGTATCTATTTTTCCTACCACTATTTTTGTTTAATCTACCATAATTACTAGTCATAGCATGATGATTTGGACATAGTACTTGTAAATTTTCAATATTGTTATTAAAACAATTACCGTCTAAATGATGTATTTCTAAAATCTCATTTCCTGTATATGGATTAACTTCATTAAAACCACAACATTCACATTTATTTCCTTTTAACGACAATATATAACGTTTAACAAATGAACTAATCTGCCCTGTTTTATCACACCCTGAATGTTCTCCATTAATCCATTGTTGTAATTTTATTTCATTTTGCTTTTCTATTTGACATTTATTTGAACAATATTTTTTCCAACTGTCTATTTCTTTACCACAACAAGCACAATGGTTTTTTTCTTTTTTATTATTAAAAAATAATTTCCAATCACTAATACCGCAATCGGCAGAAAGTGTTTCAGCAAATTTTATCAGTTCATCCCGATTTGAAGCATGGAACATAGCATAAAAATTATATGGCCAGTCCGAAGCCATCCGGCGCGAATAGCAGTGCGTTACAGCATCATCAGCAGCAAATACTTTTCCTGCCGCATCAATCTTTTCTGTCGGAACTGCTCCCGCATATAAAGCATTAGCCGAAAAACCGACCGCCCTATGCCTCAATACCGCACCAAACCTGCGAATGATACCTTTTTCTTTTAAATTCTTTGCGATCGACAAAAACTCTGTCCACTCCATTCCTGCCTGCTTGGCCATTTCCTGCCAAGGATTAGAAACGAGCGGAAAATCGTCATTTAAAATCCTGATAACCTGCTTTTCTTTTTCGTTCATTGACTCACCTTTTTCAGTGGCAACCGAACTCTTATCTTATATTTCCGTTCTGCCGGAAGTTCGATCAGCTCAGCCACCCCGGTCAAAGATCTTACTTTATTAATGAACTCTGCCTTGCTGCGCTCATTTTTCGATTGCAAAGTAAACCAAAGATTGTATTTTCCCTCACGCTGATAATTATGCGTAACTCCAGGCTCTGAATTGACAGTGCCCGCTATTTCATCAATATTTTCCGGATCGGCTTTCAAGGCGATCAAAGTACCTGTATAACCAAGCGCTTCCGAATCAAAAAATGCCCCCATTTTCCTTATATATCCAGTGGCTTTTAACTCTTTCAGCCGGTCAAGAACTATTTGTTCATCTGTATCTAAGCGTTCAGCAATAACAGCATACGGCCGATCGCTAAACGGGAAATCATTTTGCAGTTCATCAAGCAACGCTCTGTCAAAAGCTGAAAGCATGGTCAATCCTCCGTCTCATCAAGCAAAACCGAGGCAATCACCTCTAAAAGTTCCGGCCGCCCATCATTTTTTACCGATGAATACGGCAAAATATCAATATCTTTCACATTTAACGCCCGTTTCATTGCCGCTAAACTTTTAGCTTGCTCATTCCGGCTGAGTTTGTCAGCTTTGGTGGCGATCAAAAGTACCGGCAGATCATTATCTACCAACCACTTAAACATCGTAAGATCCGAAGGCATCAGCTCATGCCGGATATCAACCAGCTGGCAAACGAATTGAATATTTTTTGAAGAAAGCAGATATTCCTTGATAAATTTTGCCCAAATCTCCCGTTGGCCTTTGCCTGTTTTTGCATAACCATATCCCGGCAGGTCAACGAGATAAAAATTCTGTCGTTCCGTTATACCTTCAATATTGGCTCCCAATTCATAAAAATTAATAGTCTGTGTCTTACCAGGCTGTCCTGATACCCGGGCCAAATTATGAACCCGCGACAATGAATTGATCAGGGAAGACTTGCCAACATTTGAACGGCCAATAAAAACTATCTCTTTCCGGGATAGCTCCGGATATTGATCTTTATTGACCGCTGATGTTATATATTTTCCCCGTGTAATGACAACCTTTTCCTGCATACTTACTTCTCCCAAATTTTATCAAGGACCTCATCCATGTTCTGTACCGGAACAAATTCCAATTTTTCTCTTACCGCTTCCGGAA
>CALCTX010000109.1 GCA_937907035.1 uncultured Selenomonadales bacterium | reverse complement strand
TCAACCAAATCCTTAATGCTGTTATTCGCAAACCACAAATCGTCAAGCGACACATACAACACCTTCTCCATCAACAATCCCCTTATCATAGTTTTTAACAACAATATTTTTTATATCATCAATACTCTTAAATTTACCAAGCGTACGGACTGTAAGGCGCGAACCTAATTCTTCGACATGACCGCCAGGAGTGTTCACATTTCCCTGATTGACAGTATTATAGACCTCCTGCATCGTTACGCCATAGGCTTTAAGCTTTTCACCATCAACCCAGATCTTAAATTCACGGGTGCCGGCACCATAATATTCAACTTCTGAAACGCCCTCAACCTGCTGAAGACGATTCTTCAAAACATCTTCTACATAACGGGCAATCTCGCCACGGCTGCGGGCATCAGATGCAAGCGTAAACAACAATACTGATTGTGCCGAAAGATCGACTCGCTGTACGATAGGCTCATCAATATCATCCGGCAAAGCACCACGCACCGAAGCTACTTTTTCACGTACTTCCGAGGCCATTGCTACAGCATCAGTACCGACTTCAAATTCCAATACAGTTTGTGAATATCCTTCCCTCAATACCGAAGACAAGGTCTTGATACCGGAAACCTGACTGACACGGTTTTCTATCGGTTTTGCGATAAGTGTCTCCATTTCCTCCGGTGCAGCTCCGGTATAAGTAACTGTAACGCTGACTATCGGCAGATCAACTTCAGGATTCAAATCAACGCCCAGCTCCGGATATGCTTTTATACCGAAAACGATCAACACGAAGATGAACATCGTCGTGAAAACCGGACGGATAATAAATTGTTTGATCATTTTTCTTTACCGTCCTTAACCGTCGTTTCGTCTTGAACGAGAACGCCTTCTTTTACACGATTCTGTCCTTTCAGGACAAGGCGGTCTTTCTCAGTAATACCACCCAGCACCTCAACTAATCCGTCACCAATATATCCGGTTTCAATAACCCGGCGAATTACCCGGTCATCATCACCCACAACATATACTGTCCGCTGATCTTCACGCATTACAACTGCCTGCTGCGGAATTGTCAGTACATTTTTCTTTTCCTTTGTATTAAGGAATACATTGACAAACAATCCACCTTTTAACGCTTCGGAAGAATTATCAACAGAAACCTCAGCCGCAAAAGTACGGGCTGGAAGGTCTGCCACCTGGGCCAGCTTTGTTATAATGCCATCAATTTCCTTATTTTCAAAGGCTGGCACCTTAATTTTTACATGAATATCTTTATCCACGTAACCGATCTGGCCTTCCGGAATATCGATCTTAACTACCAGTGATGAAGTATCTGCTATATTAAAAAGCGGTTTATCATCCTTAGCATAAAAACCTTCCTGGTAATAACGTTTTACGATCGTACCATCACGCGGTGCCAAAATCTTCGCGCCTTCCAGTCTTGAGGCAGCAGCTTCATATAAACCAACAGCCGCATCTAATTTTCCTTCAGCCATATCTCTGGCATACCGGGCATTATCGAGTTCCATTTGTGATATCGCATCCTGGGCATATAGCTTTTCACAACGCTCCAAATGGGTTTCCGCTGATGCCAATGCTGTCTTGGCATCATACACACTGCCTTTAGATGCAGCAGCGGCTGCACCTAATTCGCTGATATCCAATTCAGCTAAGAGGTCACCGGCATGAACCCGCATACCAACATCCGCATACACCTTTTTAATATGTGCAGCCGACTTGGTAGCAATATCTGCCTGCCAAACCGGATCAAGTGTGCCGGACAATTTTACGACCGGATGGATTGTTTGCCGCTTTGCATTGCCAACCGTTACAGTAACAGCCCGGGTCTGTGATGCCAACCGCGCCTTTTCACGGTTTTTTGATACATTGGCATAAATACGCCAACCGACAATTGCTAAAATAACCAATACAGCAATTGCTGTATATTTGACTCTCTTATCGCTGAAATCCATCTATAAACTCCTCCTCAGGGCATATTTCTCCATGTTTTATAATAGCAAGTATTCCCCCACAATACAATTAGAAATAGATTAAAAATCTTTAATTTATATTATTCTAATCGTTTTTCTTGAAGATTCCAGCAAAATAAGTTAATATTAAACTAGATGAATCCTTAGGAGGTAGAATAACATGTTTAAAAAGATCTTAGTTCCTTTTGATGGCAGCACTTGTGCCGGCGGTGCTTTGGATGTTGCAATTGACATGGCTAAAAAATATAGTTCTGATATTATTTTAGCTACTATTCAACCGGTTCCCGCTTTAACTATCCGGGCAGCATTGAACCAGGAAGAAGCCTGTGCTGAAGCACAAAAAGAACAGTCTCCTGCTAAAGAAAAATTGGATAAAGCCGGTATCAAATTTACTGCTGTTACCGAATGTGGTGATCCTGCTGAAGCTATTCTCAAGATTGCCAAAGAGCAACAGGCCAATGTTATCATTATGGGCAGCCGCGGACTTTCCGGCCTTTCCGAACTTTTACTTGGCAGC
>CALCTX010000108.1 GCA_937907035.1 uncultured Selenomonadales bacterium | reverse complement strand
CAAAGAGCATTAACGGTTGCAATTAAGCGTGCACGCAATATTGCACTTTTGCCGTTTACCGCTGAGTAATTTGCAATTCAGGAGAGCCTTCGGGCTCTCTTTTCATTTGGAGTGGTAATAATTGCGCAGCAAATTTTTACGGGCAATGGATATGTTTACCAATGAACGATATTTTCGATTCCGGCTTTTTGGCGAAGGAATTATTGTTGGTGTTTTCGCCGGATGCGTTATATCGTTGTTTCGTTTCCTGTTAGAAGCCGGAGAAAACATTCGACCGGTTATTTATTCATATATAAAGTCTGGCGGGATGCTGACGGTTATCGGTTGGTTGTTGGCAACAGCGGGCATAGCATTTATTATAGGAAAAATTGTCGCTTATGAGCCAATGTGTTCGGGAAGCGGAATTCCGCAAATAAAAGGCGTATTGTCAGGCCGGATGAAAATGAGTTGGGCTCGGGTTATAGCAGCAAAACTTGTTGGCGGTGTATTAGCTATTGGCGCTGGCTTGTCGTTGGGTCGTGAGGGCCCTAGTGTCCAATTGGGTGCTTGTACCGGGCAGGGCATATCATTCCTTTCCAAAATCAGTCGCAGCGAAGGACGTTTTTTGATCACTGCCGGCTCCGGAGCCGGTTTGGCGGCGGCATTTAATGCACCATTAGCGGGAGTCATATTTTGTTTGGAGGAGCTGACTAAGAATTTTTCTCCATTGGTCCTTATGGCAACGATTGCGGCTTCAGTAACGGCCACCACTGTCTCGCAGTTGTTTTTTGGCGGGCAGCCGGTTTTTCATATTGGCGAGATCACTCCTTTGCCAATCAGTCAGTTTGGTGCGTTAATAGTTCTTGGCGTATTTGTTGGTATAATGGGTCAGGTGTTCAATAAACTGCTGATAGTATCACTTGACAGTTACGATAAATCCGGCTTGCAGGGGATGTGTCGCCCTTTGGTGCCTTTGCTTTGTGCTGTTCCATTGGGGTTCTTTTTGCCACAGATAATGGGGGGCGGCAACCGGTTGGTTGATGCGTTGGTGTCGATAGATCATGCTTTGCCATTTTTGTTTGTACTCCTGGTGGGAAAGTTGTTATTTACGATGCTCTCCTTTGGGTCAGGCGTTCCGGGCGGAATATTTTTACCGATGCTGGTTATGGGAGCATTGTCCGGAGCCATTTTCTCTAAGGCGTTGGTGTTGGCTGGAATAATAGATGCAGTCTGGACAGTAAATTTTATTGTTTTCGGTATGGCAGCATATTTTGCCAGCGTGGTAAAATCACCGGTCACCGGCAGCGTGCTTATTATGGAAATGACGGGTTCATTTCATCATATGCTTCCGTTGATAATAGTGTCGATTACGGCAGCGATGACGGCGGAGATTATGGGCGGCGAGCCGGTTTATGAAATGTTGTTGGACCGGTCGTTGAAAAAGAATGCGGAAAATAGTGAAGAAGTTGCGCATCATCGTTTGGTCGCCGAAATAATTGTTGGCAATAACAGTGAGCTTGACGGTAAGACGATTGCTGAAGTGAGCTGGCCGGATAATACTTTGATAGTCAATGTCCGTCGTGGTGACGCAGAATATGTTCCTGATGGGAATTTGATATTGAAAGCGGAAGATTATGTTTATCTTTATGCAGATGATGTAAATATTGAAGCAGTTGAATCTATGGCTATGGAAGGAACCCGTTCGGCAATTTGAGATGCAAAATTTAAAATGGCGTAACGAAAGTTTTTCTTTTTATTTCGTAAAAAATATGGTACTCTAAAAAGCGATGG
>CALCTX010000107.1 GCA_937907035.1 uncultured Selenomonadales bacterium | reverse complement strand
TTTTCTAAATACTTTCTGCGTTCCGGCACCGGTAATCGGAGGACTTATATTTGCTATATTTTCGGCATTTCTTTATGCCTGCAACATAGCCGAATTGCAATTTGATGAAACTCTGAAAAATATCGGTATGATCGCGTTCTTTACCTCTGTAGGTTTTCAAGTTAATCTTAAACTCCATAGCGGTGGCAAACATTTTACGATATTTCTTTTCTGTGTCATTATTCTTATTTTCTGTCAAAACATTATCGCACTAACTGCCGCTAATCTGCTGGAGGTAAGTCCGTTAATCGGTATGTGTACCGGGTCTATACCAATGATCGGCGGTCATGGCACTGCCGGGGCATTCAGTATCGTGCTGGAAAGTATGGGACTGGATTCTGCTCTTACACTCAGTACTGCAGCCGCAACCTTTGGTCTGTTCAGCGGTTCCCTTATCGGTGGTCCGATAGCCCGCCGCCTGATAACTAAAAACGATCTGCTGAAAACTGTTGTCCATACCTTTGACAATGCCGAAAGCTCCGAACAACAAAACCGTTCTTATCAAAAAGATAACTATTGCCATGCAATATACGCACTGGCAATCGCCATGGGCTTTGGTACTTTGATATCAGCAGGTCTTAACAAATTAGGTATGACATTTCCTGCCTATATCGGAGCAATGCTCGTTGCGACTGTCTTACGCAATTTCTGCGAATTTTCGTCTGCAAAATATACCTTATGTTTGCAAGAAATATCCGATATCGGCGATATTTGTCTCTCAATCTTCCTCGGAATAGCTATGATCAGTATGAAACTCTGGCAAATTGCAGCTTTGGCAGTACCGCTGTTTATTATGCTGTTGGGTCAGGTTATCTTTATGGCCGTTTATGCTTATTTTGTTATTTTCCGCGTCTGCGGTCAAAATTATGATGCGGCGATAATGGCCGCCGGTGCCTGTGGCTTCGGTCTCGGGGCTACGCCGAATGCAATGGCCAATATGCAGGCCCTTACCGAAAAGTTTGGCCCATCAATCAAAGCATTCCTGATAGTGCCCATTGTCGGCAGTATGTTTGTCGATTTCATAAACAGTCTCGTGATCACACTCTTTCTCAATCTGTTATAAACGATTTCCTTTCAAGCAAAGTAAAAGGGGTTGTCACATATTCATATTTAGCCCGTCATGCTGAACTTGATTCAGCATCCCAATGTGCAACGTTGCACAACAGGATTCCGGATCAAGTCCAGAATGACCAGTTATATATGATATGTGACAACCCCTTTAGTTTATTATCTCAGTTCAAAGTCAACATTTCGTTAAAGTACCTTTCCCGGAATTACTTGTTTGTCTGCTGTTTTTTCTGCTCGGCCTGCTGACGGGCTGCTTCTTTCTTGCCTTCCTCTACCGTCTGCCAAAACCCTTTCTTTTCCGAATCGTTAG
>CALCTX010000106.1 GCA_937907035.1 uncultured Selenomonadales bacterium | reverse complement strand
GGTACCTCTGACGTCAAGCAACACGAAATTGACAGTTGGCGGAAACACTTTTACACCCGGAATTGACGTCAATTTTGACGTCAAATATTTGCTTTCCTGTTTGACAACTTCCCTTGTCTTTCCCTGATATTCTTCATCCGCCAAAGCGGCACAAACAGCCTTTTGCGCCAACAGGTTCATATTCCACGGGTCTTTAGCCTGTTCCAGCTTTGCTGCCAATTCCGATGCTGCCAGCACAAAGCCCAGCCGCAATCCCGGCAACGCATAAAACTTTGTCAGCGATTGCAATATCACTAAATTATCATATTCGCTGACCAAATGCCGGGCACTGTATTTATTTCTGTCACTGCGAAAATCGATAAATGACTCGTCAATAATAACCAAAGTTCCTGTTTTTCGGGCTGCATCAAGTATCCGCCTGATATCATTCAGTTCAAGCATGTTCCCGGTCGGGTTGCCGGGATTTCCTAATACAGTACAGGAAAAAAATATCAAATTGCTGATAAATTTATCAATATCAAGCGCAAAACCGTTCTCTGCCTGCAAGGGAAAGTATTTTACCTCTACCCCGCCGGCTTCAGCCGCCCGCTCATATTCACTGAACGATGGCACCGGCAATAAAACATTGGGAAACTTTCGTGCATGAAACAACACATACAGTAATTCTACTGCACCATTGCCTAAAACTATCTGCTCTTCCGGAACATCATAAAACTCAGCTATCGCTTGTTTAGCTTCTTTCCCAGCCGGATCAGGATAATTGATCAAGTCGTCAATTCCCGCTTCTATCGCTTCTCTTACCGGATCTGAAATCCCCAACGGATTGATATTGGCACTGAAATCAAGCCACTTTTTTCCTGCCGGCGGCTTTTGATATACATTTCCGCCATGAACAAATTTTTTCATCCGAATTTCATCCTTTAGCTTTCCATCTGCAACCGATATCCACCGGAAATCATTCGCAGCTGCTGAATAAATTGCAGTTGCGGATATTTACGCTGTAAACCGGTCACTGTACTGCTTATCTCAGCCTCAGCCTTGTCCGGGGCAAACAAAACACCGATCACAGTTCCGCTGTGTGCTACATTTACCCCTAAAGCCCCTTGCTGTTCAGCATCAACTATTATCTGTTCCAAATATTGCTTTTTTAGTATCGTCTGATTGGCCAGCGCACTTTGGGTCGCCGCCGCAGCAATTGCCTCCGCACTCCCGCGCATCAGCCAGCTGATCGCCTCTGCTACCCTGAGTTCATTTTGCCGATTCAGTTCTGCCAGATCCTGCCGCTCATGAAACGCCAGCGTATCAACAAAACCGCCGCAATCAAATGCCGCTATTTTCAGTGCCGGCAGTTCGCCCAATTCTTCCAGACACTCACCGGTCATCTGGTTCATACGGACAATTCCCGGAAAAAACACGCCGTCTGTCGGCTCAATTCCCGCCGCCAGCCGCGATATCTCTGCCGGAGTCAGCTTCTTCTCCAACGCCGTTGCCGCTGCAATAGCGACTGCGGCAATATCAGCACTGCTTGACGCCATTCCTTTGCCAATCGGAATTTCCGAATCAAGCTGCAACGAAAACGGAAATTTGTCACAGCCTAAATATTCCAATGTCCGTGACAATGCCAGCCGGGCTTTTCTCCCCAAACCTCTGAGCTGCTGTGTACCATCATCGGTTACCGTAACTATCGTATAGATATTGACCGGACAGGTCACCAAAAACGGAACGCCCTGCAGTGTCCCCTGTATCAATTCTCCGCATGAGCCGGGAACTCCGACTTGCAGTTTCATTATTTCATCGCCTCACAAACACACTAAAATACACAAAAACATTATCGTGACCGTATACATCATCTTTATTGTTGCGATGATATGTCCCGGCACCAATTCCCGGGTATTATCACCCATATACGCCCGAAAATGCGGTTCCCCGAAATAATAATTCAGCCCGCCCAAACGGATATTGAGCGCTCCTGCAACTGTTGCCTCACAATAACCGCCATTCGGACTCGGATGTTTATCCGCATCCCGGCAAAGCATCTGCCAGGCCGTACGGTAGTCATAACCCAAAATAAGTGCCGACACGACCAGCATCACGCCGGTAATACGAGCCGGAATGAAATTCAGCACATCATCCAGCCGGGCCGCAAAACGCCCGAAATACAGATATTTGTCATTCTTATAGCCAACCCGGGAATCCAGCGTATTGGCTGCCCGATAAAGCATTGCCAACGGCACTCCGCCAATTGCAAAATAAAACAACGGCGAAATAATTCCGTCAGTTATATTTTCTGCTACAGTTTCAACGGTTGCCCGGGTAACTTCAGCAGTTGTCAGCTTGTCAGTATCGCGGCCGACAATCCAGCCGACCTTGAACCGGGCGTTTTTCAGATCTCCGGCCACCAAATAGCCATAAATCTCTTTTCCTGCCGCCGCTAATGTCCGTGGTGATATTGTCGCCTTCAAAAGCAACGCAGCTGCAAACCAGCTG
>CALCTX010000105.1 GCA_937907035.1 uncultured Selenomonadales bacterium | reverse complement strand
AAATATCACGGCTAATTGTATTCTTGTTCTGTCCAGCCTTTACAAAAACCTTATCACTCATATAAGAGTCCTCCAATTGGTATTTAAAAGAGTAACACAGCTCAAAAGAAATAGCATTAAAATTATGTTATAATGTGATAGCGGTTATTCAAGCAAACAGAAATTTGGAGGGGAGAATAAAAGAATGAGAGAACCTGAAATCAGAGAAGTAAAATATGAAGAATTATCAATTTGTCTGGAATTAATTCATGTATGTTTTAAAACTGTTGCAGACAGGTTAAATTTAACTCAGGATAACTGTCCTGGACATACAAGTTATATGCCAATAGAAAAATTGCAGAAATTCTGGGATTGGGGATTTCATATGTATGGATTATATGAAGATCAAAAAATAATCGGTTATATTTCTATAAGTTTGGTTCCAGATAGAGAAAATGTATATGCAATCCATAACTTATGTGTATTACCTGAGTTCAGAAAAAATGGTTATGGAAAACAATTGCTGGATTATGCAAAACAAAAAGCAAATGACCTTGATGGAAAAATTCTATTTGTAGATTTTATTGAAGAGGATAAACCTTTACGTGACTGGTATATTAAGAATGATATGCCTGTATTTGCATATTCAAGCCTTGGAAGAGGATTCTTTTCCGGAAAAGTCAATTCCGCCAATCCTGAAGGAGCAAAAAAGGTTTTGGATGAATATGCAATAAAAGGATATTGTTATCCCGATAATTTTGAAAGACTTAGAAGAGCGGAAATACTTGCGAAGCAGAAGCACTGCACCGTCCCTCGGCTTGTTCTTGCCTGGACTCTGACTCAGCCGGTTAAATCTGTGTTGCTTGCCAGCTCCACATCTGCCGACAGAATGCGTGACAATCTGAGGACATTTGAAATCAGACTTACATCGGATGAACTTTTGTGGCTTGACCTGCAGGATAAATAGATCGGCCGGTCATATGGATTTAGAAACTTCATTTCCAAGGAAAATTCCGTTTTTTTTCAGATCGACCCGACCATCGGTCACTTTGATACCGTCAGCTTCAAGGAGTTTGGCCTGTGCCTCTTTTCCGCCAAAAGCAAATGCTGCGGAAAGTTCTCCTTTGGAATTAACAACTCTGTAGCATGGTATCGAATCAGGATCAGGGTTCTTATGAAGTGCATTTCCAACCGCCCTGCACATTTTCTTATTGCCAGCCATCTCTGCAATCTGTCCGTAAGTTGCTACACTTCCTTTTGGAATACGCTTAACCGCCTCATATATACGTTTTGTAGGCGCTTCCCGATATGCATTTTCAAATGACGGGCTGCACTCAATGGCCTCTTCTCTACTTGTCATATTGGTGATATCCTTATGTGACTTTTGCGGAATATTTGTATTTTACAATATCAAATGAATATTTCAAATTGTTTTTATTCCCCTTTTACAAAATTTGTCTGCCTGCTTAACTTTACTTTTCGGACGAATTAAGTCCTTTTTTGTACATGAATTACAGAAATTGCCAATTTATATACTTATCTGTAATTTCTTGACTAATTTCCGGGTGCAGACACTACAGAAATATGTAATTCTTCTACATTTCTGTAAAAAACATCTCGAACCACGTAGGGGTTGCCTTGAAAACAAAATTTATTAGTACGTATTATCAAGATACTCAAAAATAATACTGTAAAATTTTTACAATATGTTTTCTGTCATATATATTATATATAAATAAGAGATGATATTAAGTGGGTTTCTCACTTATTTCTGTAATTTAACTGTGAAAGGAGGTTTATTTTTCAGTAGCCCGCAATTAAAACCATAAATTAAAGGAGGAAAAAATGAATCATATTTCGTTTTCTTTGATTGCTATTGTGTTAATAGTATTTTTAGTAATCGTTATTGTTACAACTGGTTATGTAAAAGCTCCTGCGGATAAAGCTTTTATTATTTCAGGCCTTAAGAAGGAACCAAAGGTATTAATAGGAAGAGCAGGAATTAAAATTCCTTTCCTAGAAAGAAAAGACGAACTTATTCTTAAGCAAATTTCGATAGACATCAAAACGGGAGGATATGTTCCAACATTTGATTTTATTGGGGTTGATATTGATGCTGTCGCGAAAGTAAGAGTTCTTACCGGAAGGGATGTTCCAATGCTTATGAATAAGTATAAAACGCTTGAAGTCGATACTGGTGATAAGGACGAGGATGGCAGGACTATCACAAGTACCATTACTTTCACTGAAGCACATGCAATGGAAATGGTTAACGCAGCAATGCGAAACTTTCTTAATATGAATGAAAATGAAATCATTGAAGCTTTAACAGATTCTTTGCAAGGTAATATGCGTGAAATCATTGGAGCGCAAACTTTAAAAGCATTATGTCAGAATCGTAAGGCTTTTGGTGATGAAGTACAGGATAAAGCACAAAAAGATATGAATGCTTTGGGTATTTGGATTGAATCTTGTAACATTCAAAAACTTGAGGATGAAAAAGATTTAATCAACGCTCTTGGTATGGATAACATGGCACAAATTCAGAAGAATGCCTCTATTGCAAAAGCAGAAGCTGATAGGGATGTTGCAATGGCTCAGGCAGAGGCTGAGAGAATTGCCAATGAAGCAAAAGTTAAATCTCAAACGGAAATTGCAATTAAACAGAATGAACTTTCTATTAAAAAGGCTGATCTTAAAGCCCAGGAAGATACCAAGCAAGCGAGAGCAGATGCTGCTTATAAGATTCAGGAACAGGAGCAGCAAAAAACGATTCAGACCAAAGTTGTTGAGGTCGAAATCGTAAAAGCTGAAAAAGAAGCTGATCTTAAGAAACAGGAAGTTTTGATCAAACAACAGATATTAGAAGCAGAAATTCAAAAGAAAGCTGAAGCTGACAAATTCGCAATTGAACGTGATGCAGAAGCTAAATTAGCTCAAAAGCGGGCTGAAGCGGAAGCTTTAAGATATTCTCTTGAGCAAGAAGCAATTGGTATCAAGGCAAAAGGTGAAGCAGAAGCAACAGCTATCAGGGCCAAAGGTGAAGCAGAAGCATTGGCAATGGAACGTAAAGCGGATGCCTATAAGAAATATAACAATGCCGCTATTGTTCAAATGATAGTGGCCACGCTGCCGTCATTAGCGTCTGAAATAGCTAAACCTTTATCAAGTATTGATAAAGTTACAATTTTTGGCGATGGGAAAGTAGATTCGGTAAGTGCTAATGTGCCGTTGGTATTATCCCAAACTTTCGCTACTGTTAAAGAAGCGACAGGCGTTGATTTGGCAGATATTGTCAAAGCTAACACTTATGATGCAAAAGTAACCAAAAATATCAATATTGCAAGTGGCAATAAAGAATTAACAGATAGCATAACCAAAGTTTTAAAAGATTTACCTGAATCTGAACAAGAGAAAAACGAATAATATACAGATTATAAGCTTGAGGCACTATAATCAGGTTTCATAACCTGCTATGGTGCCTTTTGCAGAAAGGCGTGTGGAATAATGAGTATTTACCAGCTTATATCGGCAAAATTGCCGGAAAAGGTGATAACAACCGGGGAAACGGTCATCAATGGTGCGGTCGTTGAGTATATTGATGATGATTCATATGAGCCTGGAAGAACGTGTGTTAAATACTCAGAACATATTTTTTATGACATAACCGGGCAAATTTTGGCCAGAATTGAAAATCCTGCTGATATTAATAATTTATCACATAAATTGGTGGAACAGCTCCCGTGGTTTAAAGCCGAGGCTTTTCGGTCGCAAAACTATATCCCACGTTATACGTTCCTGGATAAAAATAAAATGCCTCTGCGGGTTTTTAATGCTGGCTCTTGCCCGGTTATTACTTTTTATAACAGAGAGAAAGAAGGGTGACACATGTCTGAAAGTTATACTGATTTAGAAAAAAGATGTAAACAACTTGAAGACCGGTGTCGTTTTTTAGATGAGCTGGTGTCGCTGAATAATATACCTACGTTTACGAATTTAGTTGACGATTTTATTAATGAGAATCGCACATATTATAAGCGAATGGTTAATCATATCATGATCATTGATCATGATCCGGATTGTACGGAGCAAATCCAGCGTATTATTAAATACTTAGATCATATGAAGTCAGAGTTTGCTAAATTTCTTTGATTGGAGGAGATTCCTTAATGGAAACTATAAGCTTTATAAATAAAAAAGGTGGCGTTGGCAAAACGACCATTGCGGTTCATTTTGCATATTTACTGGCACAGAAATGTGAAGCCAAAGTGTTGTTTATTGATAATGACGATCAAGGTAATGCTTCAAAATATTTATGCCCGGATATCTTAAAAAACGAAGTCTCAAATATTCCGACCGTTTCTGATTTTTACTTTGATCATCGACCGGTCAGCGATTGTATAAGCAAAAGTAAATATGCCAATATTGATGTGATTGTAAATGATATATCTTTTTCCCGGCTTGAAGTGGATAATGATTTTCCGATCACATACTTACAAAATGCGTTGGAAAGGGTAGCTGATCAGTATCATTTTTGTGTTATAGATTGTCCGCCCGCAACACATTTAGCCGTCAGAAATGCTTTGGCAGCCAGCAACAAAGTAATTATTCCGGCAGAAGCAACAACAGACTGTATTGAAGGTATTGATAATCTTAAATCGCTTATAGAAGTGGCGGTATCTGATGTAAATCCAGGTATTCAGTCAAAAATTTTATTTAATAAGTTTCATTCTTATGCATCATGCCAGGAGACATTAGAGAAGTTTACTGCTGCGGGTTATGACTTTACCGGGGAAGATTTTTATGCGACCAGAATTCCTCTGCAATTGAATACGATCAAGCATTTCGCTAATGTTGTACCATTCCATTAAATCTTTAGGGTATTGCAAATCTATTACAATACT
>CALCTX010000104.1 GCA_937907035.1 uncultured Selenomonadales bacterium | reverse complement strand
CGATGCCTGGTAAGATCCTTAAGGTTGAAGTTTCTGCAGGTCAGGCTGTTAAGTCCGGCGATATCCTCATGATCCTTGAGGCTATGAAGATGCAGAACGAAATCCTTGCAGATGCTGATGGCACTGTAAAGGCTGTTAATGCACAGGCTGGCCAGACTGTAAAAGTTGGCGATTCCCTCTGCATTCTCGGTTAATCTGTTTTGCAGAAAAACTGAATCAGAAAAAGCGTCTCTTCGGAGGCGCTTTTTTATTTGTCAAATAGAAAACTTAGATTTTTGTAAGCTAAATCAATATCTGTATTGCATTTTATAACCAAAAGTTGTATTATACTAAATAGTAATTTTACTATTTAAAGGGAGAGAAATCTTGTGTTACGAAAAAGCTTAATTTTAGGTATTATTCTTATCTGTTTGTTTTCGGTATTTTCCGGTTGCAGTAAGGAAGAGAAACCATCACAGTCAAATAGTAATGGTCAGCTGAAGATAATGACATCATTTTATCCTATGTATATTGCAACAATAAATGTTACTAAAGGTATTGACGGCGTAACTGTCGAAAATATGACTAAACCGCAAATCGGTTGTCTGCATGATTATCAATTATCAACAGATGATATGAAAAAACTTGAGAAAACAGATATATTTGTTATTAATGGCGCAGGGATGGAATCCTTTTTGGAGAAGGCTGTCAAAAAACAAAAGAAAATGAAGATAATCGAAGCTGCAAAAGGAATAAAGCTGATAAAAGACCAGGAGGGTGACAATCCTCATGTTTGGCTTAGTATCAGCAGAGCGTCTGAACAAGTGAAAAATATTGCAGATGGACTTGCAAAAGCAGATCCGGCCCATGCTGATAAATATAAATCTAATGCCGCAGAATATATTAAAAAACTTGATAAATTAAAAATGGAAGCGAAAGAAGAGTTAAGTAATATTAAAAACAGGGATATTGTTACATTCCATGAAGCATTTCCGTATTTTGCCGAAGAATTTGATTTAAAGATAGTAACTGTTATTGAACGTGAGCCTGGTTCAGAACCAACTCCTAAAGAATTGGAAATGACGATTGAAAAGGTTAGACAATTGCCGATAAAAGTATTGTTTACAGAACCTCAATATTCACCGAATGCAGCAAAGCTTATCGCAAAAGAAAGCGGGGCTAAAATATATCAGCTTGATCCGGTAGTGACAGGTGAAGCAAAACCTGAGGCAAGAGAAATGTATTTGGAGACCATGCGAAAGAATATAAAGGTATTAAAAGAAGCATTAAATTGAAATAAATAGTTCTTGCAATATGTCAAAATGTCAAATATAATATTGATATAAGATGAATTGCCGTAGATAGCGGAATGAGGTGACATTTATGAGCAATATTGCAGACTTGATAGAAGATTATATTTTGCAACGTCTTGCTATGGAGCAGGAAGGGTGGGTAGAGCTCAGACGGACAGATATCGCAGATGAGATATCTTGTGCACCGTCTCAGATAAGTTATGTACTTAATACCCGTTTTACCCATGATAAAGGGTTCGTTGTTGAATCAAGACGTGGGTTGGGTGGCTTTATTCGCATACTTCAGTTGCCGATGCAGAATCTTGTTTATCAGGATATGCTTTCAAAGCTTGATGTTGATACAGAAGCAGCAGAGGTTGAGTCAATGGTACGTTATCTTTTGCAAAATGAGATGATAACGAGCCGGGAGGCTGCATTGATGATCCAGGTTGTTAAAGTTGCTTATGCAACCATGCAGCCGTTGGAAAGATTACAGATGATAAAATCGATGTTTTTGATGTTGGAACAATTTTCCTGATGGAGAAAAGTTATGCGACAAAGACGGCAGATCAATAGATTAGAGCCGGTTACGGGAGACTGGAGAAATTTTGTATTAAATTTTCTGGTTTGCTGTGGCTGGCTTTTTAAATGGATATTTAAAGTATTGATGAAGTTTATCAGGAAGGGCTGATAACATGGCAAAGAAAAAGACAGTATATGTTTGTCAAGATTGCGGTTATGATTCTGCAAAATGGTTAGGTAAATGCCCAGGTTGTGGGGCTTGGAATACAATGGTTGAGGAAACTATTGCACCTGACGTGGCAAAGAAAGGATTGAGTCTTGGTCTTGGCAGCGCAGTCCCGCCGCAACCAATCGCAAAAGTTGAGCTTGAAGAACAACCGCGATTTTTAACAGGATCGGAAGAACTTGACCGGGTACTTGGCGGCGGAATAATCCCCGGATCTATGGTACTTATTGCCGGAGATCCCGGAGTTGGCAAGTCAAGTTTGACATTAAGGATTTGTGCTAATGTTGCCAGACAAGGGAAGAAAGTTCTTTATGTTACCGGGGAAGAAAGTGCCCGTCAGGTGAGGATGCGGGCTGATCGGTTAAATGCTTTGGCAGATGAACTGTATGTTGTCAGTGAGACAAATCTTGAGATAATAGCGTCACATGTTGAAAAGATAAAACCGGAACTTTTAGTTATTGATTCTGTGCAAACAATTTTTCGCCCGGATATAGAAAGTGCACCGGGAAGTGTAAGTCAAGTCAGAGAGTGCAGTGTAGAGTTGTTACGGATAGCAAAGAGCAGCGGAACAGCAGCGTTTATTGTCGGGCATGTGACTAAAGAAGGAAATTTGGCAGGTCCACGGGTATTGGAACATATTGTGGACACGGTTCTTTTCTTTGAAGGAGAAAAGAACGCTGAGTATCGGGTATTGCGAGCAGTGAAAAATCGTTTTGGCAGTACTAACGAGTTAGGGCTTTTTGAAATGCGGGATTCAGGACTGAAAGATGTACCTGATGCATCTAAATTGTTTCTTTCTGACCGGGAATCAGATTCCGGAACGGTTATTATTCCGACAGTTGAGGGAACACGACCTTTATTGGTCGAGCTACAGGCGTTGGTTGCCAAAACACCGTATATGCCGCCACGTCGAACATCGGATACGGCTCGGCCGAGAAGAACGGCACGTCCTCCCAGCCCTCGAAACGGCAGCGCTCGAAGACGATCCGTCCCTTCGGCTTCGCGCCGTTCTTCACGGCGTTCCGGTAGTCGGGGTGCATCGCCACCGCCGCCGACGAGGTGCGGCGGAACGTGCAGTCCGCGAAGACGATGTCGCCGTCGATCCCCAGGATGTCGACCGCGTTGCCCTGGATGTCCTCGAAGAGCGCGTTCTCGAAGCGGATGTCCCCGTTCTTCCAGCCCTTGACGTAGCCCCAGTTGTCGTTCTTGCCGAACTTGACGCACGGGCCCTTCTCACCGCGGCAGACCGCGTCCTTCACCGTCTCGCCGCGCTTGTCGAGATACGCCCAGTTCCCGTGCGCGGACATCGCCGCAAACGCCAGCAGAATCGAAATCGTTTTCATCGCGTGACCTTACTTGAGTCTGAAGAGCCTGACTGTCTCCGACGGAAGCTCGATCTCCGTGCGCCCGTCGCGGACCGCGAAGACGAGTCCGTCCACGAGGTCCTTGAGCTCCGCCGCGGACGCGTTGACCGCGAGCGTGACCTTCTGCGCCTCGCGCGCGGGATTGAAGACGGTCACGTAGGCCGGGCCCGTCTCGCCGCCGAACTGCTCGACGTACACGCGCGGGTTGTCGCCGGACGCGAGCCGGCAGACGGGACGCCACCCCGCGGCGGCGACCGCGCGGCAGAGCGGCACGTACTTCTTGAAGAGCGGACGATCCCGCTCGTACAGGTCCGGATTGTCGAAGTAGTGCCCCGTCGCGGCGTCCGCGCTGAAGAAGCCGGGCAGCATGCCGTAGGCGAGGGCGTAGCGCATGTAGCGCTCGGACATGTCCTTCGTCCACTTCGTGAAGTCGGTGTTCATCAGGTAGCAGTAGGGCTTCGCGCCGCTGAGGACGCGGCGGTACATGATGAGGTCATCCGAGATCGGCTCCCAGCCGGGACGCGACTTCGTCTTCGCGTCCCAGGGGTTCCAGTCCGTCTCGGTGCCCATCACGTCGAAGTCGGCCGGCATCCACGGCCAGCGGCTCGGCGTGCCGTTCGGCATCGTCGATCTTTCGCTTGCACCGACGCCTGCCGTCGGCGATTCCGTCGCACACATTCTTGAAGAAATGGGACTTGAGATCTGCGGTATTCCCGGCACGACGGCGGCGCTCGCGCTGCTCAACGACGCGGTCAAGAAAGGCGGCGTCATGGCGTCGTCCAGCGTCGGCGGTCTGTCCGGCGCGTTCATTCCCGTTTCCGAGGACGCGGGCATGATCGACGCGGCACGCTCCGGCGACCTTCATCTCGAAAAACTCGAAGCGATGACGTCCGTCTGCTCCGTCGGTCTTGACATGATCGTCCTGCCCGGCGAGACAAGCGCCGAGGTCATCTCCGCGATCATGGCGGACGAAATGGCGAAGGTGCGTCCCGACGCGAAGCTGACGACGCTCGCCTACCACCAGACGCGCAATCCGCCGAAGACGCTGAAGCTCCGCGACAACGTGCTTGTCGGGCTTTGCGTCACGGAGTGCGACTTCACGCGTCCGCTCGTCTCGAATCCAAATGAGGGCAACAGGACCTTCCTGGATGCCCTCAAGAAGTGGTCGGCTATTTCCGGCGGCGTGTGGATCTGGGATTACTGCACGGATTACGACTGGTTCCCGGCGGCAATGCCCGACATCGGCGCGCTCGCGGGCAACATCCGGCTCTATGCGGACAGCAACGTGCAGTATGTCTACGAGTCCGGCGACGGGTGTCCCTATTCGTTCTTCTTCGACCTCAAGGCCTACGTCATCTCGAAGCTCCTCTGGAAT
>CALCTX010000103.1 GCA_937907035.1 uncultured Selenomonadales bacterium | reverse complement strand
CCCGGCCAAAATCAATTCGTCAATCTTTTTTTGCGGGAAATTGAGCCATTTTCCAATTACACCGGCAAGAATAGATACGCGCAGCGAATGGTTATAGACATCGGCTGCCATGTGGTTAAGTTCGAGCAGGTAATCAATAACGCCGCTCTGTTTAACCATTGGAGAAAGAGATTGCGAAACCATTGTCTCAGCCTTTTTAACTGATCCTTTCGGATCGGAAGAAGCGGCATCAAATATTTCTTTTGCGGAAGTTACAACTTCTTTAAACTCGCTGATAAATGCACTGCCGGGATTGAATATTGCCGCGACATTTTGGAAATTGGCACTTAATTCATATTCATCTTTAATATATATTGATGGCAGATTAAGGAATTTCAGGCGGGTGATATGCGCCTTCGTGAGTAATGTATTTGCCGACAAAACAACAACCATGTCATCGTTAACGATGGTTCTGGCCAGTGTCATACCGGGTTGCAGATCTTCTATGTCTACAGCTTTCAAAATGAATTCCTCCTTTTTTATCGATCAATATATTACTATATCTAATTCTATATTCTATACCAATTCCAATTTTCCTACCAGCAAAAAATATATTCTGAGATAATTTTTGGTATATTTTTTGTGTGCAGCTGATATTTCTCGGAAAATATAGAGAAACCTTCCTTTTTTTTCAGCTTTGCGGTAAAATGTTAAATAGTATAAAAGTCTTTATCGTTTTAAAGTACTATAGAAAAATATGAGGGGATTCCAAATATGGAAAATATAGTCAGAATGACTTTGTTGAAGGTCGATGGTTCGACTATTACCTTGGGGTTGTTTTTTATTACTTTGGCGATTTCTTTGCCGGGCGGATTGTTGGCTGCATTGGGGCGCATTTCCGGTATCAAGCCGTTAGAATATTTTTTGGAGTTTTATATTTGGCTGATGCGCGGCACACCGCTTATGCTGCAGTTGTTGTTTTTCTATTTTGCATTGCCGATGTTTGACATAAGATTGTCAGGAATGTCATCGGCTATGTTAGCATTTTCTTTAAATTATACAGCTTATTTTACCGAAATTTTCCGGGCAGGAATTCAATCAATCGAGCGCGGACAATATGAAGCGGCGACAACGCTTGGTATGACCTATGTACAGACTATCAAAAGGATAATTTTACCGCAGATGATCAAGCGGGTACTGCCACCGGTGAGCAATGAAACAATAAACCTTATCAAAGATACATCGCTCATTTATATTTTAGCAATGAATGATCTGCTGCGGGTAGCGCGGACTATTGTTCAGCGGGAATTTGATATGACACCGTTTGTTATCGCAGCTGCGTTTTATCTGATAATGACATTTGTTTTGACATGGATGTTCAAAAAGCTGGAGGAACATTATGGAAAATATGAGTGATGAAATATTTATAAAGATGACCGATGTTTGCAAAGAGTATGCTGATCTGACGGTATTTAAAAATTTAAACTTGGAAGTTAAACGTGGCGAAGTTTTGGCGGTGTTAGGACCGTCCGGGAGCGGTAAAAGTACTTTGCTGCGGTGCCTGAACAAATTAGAAACGATCGATAGCGGTTTGATCCGGATAAAAGATGATATATTAGTGCAAAACGGTGCTGATGGTAAGGCCGTTTATGCCGATAAAGAAAAAACACGGAAAATAATCGCACAGATGGGCATGGTTTTTCAGCAGTTTAATCTTTTCCCTCACATGACAGTATTGGAGAATCTGATAGAAGCCCCGATGCAGGTAAAAAAGATGACAAAAGAAGAAATAATGCCGGTCGCTGAGGAACTGCTGAAGAAGGTCGGATTGTATAATAAAATAGATTATTATCCTTCAAAGCTGTCCGGCGGGCAGAAACAGCGGGTCGCTATTGCCAGAGCTTTGGCAATGAATCCGGATATAATGTTGTTTGATGAACCAACCTCGGCACTTGACCCGGAGCTGGTCGGGGAAGTATTAAAAACTATTCGCGATCTGGCGGCAGAGCACATGACGATGCTGGTTGTTACTCACGAAATGGGCTTTGCCCGTGAGGCAGCAACAAAAGTTATTTTCCTGGCAGATGGGCGGATTGTTGAAGAAGGCGAGCCAAAAGAATTTTTTGCTTCGCCGAAGGAAGAAAGAACAAAAGCATTTTTGAACAAGATGTTATGATTTTTGATCACACTATGAGGGTGTTTTGATGCAACGAGTATACAAATTATTGATCATTTTAGGCTTTTTTCTCTGTTTGCCGATGCAGAGTGTTTTTGCTGACGAAGCAGAGGACTTTCGTGAACGGGTAGCTGATATGGCTGTTGTCCGGTCTATTCGTGTCGGTGCGTCCCTGGATAATGTCAGGATCGTTATCGATGCTTCGAAGGAAATGGAATTTTCCACGATGGTACTGTCTGATCCGGGGCGGATTGTCGTCAATATCAAAAACGCATGGGTCAGTCCGGAGGTTTCCCGGGAGACGATGATCGGGAGCCGGTTTGCCAGCAAGGTAAGAGTCGGGCAGTTTGATAAAAATACCGTGCGGGTAGTTGTTGAGACCGAAGTCAAAAAAGGGAATTATGATATATTTACGTTGAATCTGGAAGGAGCGTTGCCACGACTTGTTATGGACTTTGGCAGAGTTGGCAAAGGTTCACGCGAAAATGGCACTTTGCAGAATTTGAGTGACGGCAAGGAAACCGAAGTAAAAGAGGAAATGAAATCAGAGGTCATTTTTAAGCCCGGTCTCAAAGGCAAGTATATAGCGATCGATCCGGGGCATGGCGGGGAAGATGCCGGTGCTATCGGACCGACCGGAGTTATGGAAAAGAATTTGACGCTTCGTATTTCAAACGAATTGAAAAAAATGCTGGAAGCGTCCGGTGCCAAGGTATTGATGACACGTGAGACCGATACTGAGGTTTCGCCAAAACACCGGGAAGCAAATGATGTTGAAGAGCTGCAGGCAAGATGCGATCTTGCAAATAAAGCCAGGACGGATATTTTTGTTTGTATCCACATGGATTCATTTACCAGTAATGTCGCCAACGGGACGACAGGCTTTTATTATGCTAAAGGAACGGCTTCCAGCAAGAAATTGGCGCAAACGATCCAAAGCGGTGTCGTATCTGAGCTGAAAACAGAGAGCCGTGGTACTAAGAGCTGTAATTTCTATGTATTAAAGCATACGAATATGCCGGCAACCCTCATAGAGGTGGCATTCCTTTCAAATCCGGCTGAAGAAAAGATGATGAATGCAAATGCAGGGGTAAAAAAGGCCGCAGAAGGAATTTTTAATGGTATTGCTGATTTCTTTGGGGAATGAAGTCTCTGTCTTGACGGAATAATTAATTTTGTATAAAATATCATAAGAGTACAGAAAAGCCCTGTTTGTAGTCATGCAGGGCTTTATTGTTTGAAAGTGGGGCAAGCTAATGGAAAATCTTGATAACAGTGCTGTTTTGAGAGAAATGAGTGAAGCACTGAAGGCAGAAGCCGAAAAGAGAAAGAAACATATTATGAAGCGTGAGGTTCCGGCAAAAAGAACATTGACGAATGCTCTTTTGACGCTGACACGTCAGGAACTCGATGATATACGGTACAATGTCGGGCTGTCCGGCGTGAGCAATATGCGCAAAGCTGATCTCGTAGCTAAATTGGTTCCGGCAATCAAAGAATTTGCCAAGACCTGGCTCGTATCGCTCGTCGATGAGCAATATCAGGCATTTCGTCATCTTGTAGAAAACAAAGGCATTTCCACTGAGTTCAGGGAAGATGAGATGCGGCTCGATTATTTCCAGAGTGTCGGTATTCTCTGCAATGGCAGCTATAAGGAAAAACTTGCTTGGTATATGCCGGATGAGATCATGCGCGAGTTCAAAAAACTCGATCAGGGTTCATTCCAAAAGGAGATCGAATTCAACACCGAAATGCTGCAGATCTCTACGGGTATTCTTTTCTATTACGGAGTAATGGATTTTGACAAGTTGTTTGCCAAAGCTAAGAAATATCTGGAAGCAAGTGACGAGATCAATTATGGCGACTATATGCGGGTTATCCTGAATGGTTCCTGCTGGCAGCGTCATATTATGTCAACTGACAAGTTGATGTATTATCGTACGGTTGTTGATCCGCAAAAAACCTTTGAGGCTGCAAGTCAGTTGCCGGCCGGCTATGCGAATATTTCTTATACGAAGATTTATGAAGCCGGTGTTGAAAATTATATCGAAGCTACTGACGCATTTAAAGCATTGGCACAGTTCTTTATGCAGAATTATGAAGCTGATGTTATCAAAGCAGCTGATATTGCCGGTCAGATATACATTATCCTGCAGAATGGCGGCCAGATGAAAGAAGTCGTAGCATTGCTTGATTCGTTGGGCTTTTTGGCTAAAGAAGAATTGAATGGCAAGATCGTCGAACTTTTGAAGGATTTCCATTCCACAATGCGGATGTGGACTTTGAAGGGACATACACCGGAAGAAATGATGTCCGGCAAATTTGACGATGATGAAAAGACCAATGTTGTCAAATTCCGTCCTAAAACAGGGAAGGAAAAGGTTGGCCGTAATGATCCGTGCCCATGCGGCAGCGGCAAAAAATACAAAAAGTGTTGCATGCCGCGTGATTTAGGCCAGGAATAAATTTTTGACAATATCTAAAAAAATGCTTGCTTTTTTTTGGAGACTGAATTATAATGTTTTTCGTAGCCTTTGAGCTATTTATTCCTCGATAGCTCAGTCGGTAGAGCAATCGGCTGTTAACCGATCGGTCGTAGG
>CALCTX010000102.1 GCA_937907035.1 uncultured Selenomonadales bacterium | reverse complement strand
TAGATTTTTTTCCCACTATAATAAACGGCGGATGTTTTATAATCGCCAAATGAGCATACCATATCACCGTCTTTTACATTATCCTTAAGAAAATGGCCAACATAGTGCCACGAATACCCTTTTGTGCTGACCACCGGTATCGCAACAAAAAATGTCAGACCAATAAAAACAATAATATTAGCCACGACCATTTTCTTCAGAAAGCCCTCGCGTTTCGAAAAATATCGGGCGGCCAAAATCGCGATTGGCAACAGTCCCGGCATCGTATATGTTGTATACTTCGTCGCCATATTCTGATAAAAAATGTTTATCGTCAAAGCCCAAATGAGCAAAAATATTTGATGCTCATCCAACTCAGGAAAGCGGCGAGTTTTTACCATTCGCCATAGAACCGGTGGCAATGTGATAAACGACCAGGGCATAAATCCGGCAAAGAATATCATTGTGTAATACCACCAAACATCCCACATCGGATGCTCAGAAACCGTTGCCCGCAAATAATTGTGAACGCCCAAAAACATATCCAGAAATTGCTGACCATGCAACCGGTACATCATATAATACCAACTGCCGGCAATCGCAATAAACAAAATAAAGCCTAACGGCTTCATATTTTTTATCTCAGCGAAATCCCGCCGGACACAAATAAAAATGGTAACTATAAGCCCCGGTAATAATATACCGATAGGTCCTTTTGTCAAAACAGCCAGCGCGGAAAAAACATAACATAAATAATAAAGATTTTTATTTTTTCCGGTATAAGCCAAATAAAAGAAAACCAGTACCCCGTTAAAAAATAAAAACAGGGTGCTGTCTGTAAATACAGTTTTACAAAACAACCAATACTCAAAACAGGTCCCTAAGATCATTGCCGACCAAAAACCGGTTTTCTCGTCATAAATCCGCCGGGCAAAAAAATAGGTCATTAAAAGACCCGATACACCAAAAACGACCGGAAAAAAGCGCGCCGCAAATTCATTAATTCCGAACGCGCTAAAAGCGGCAATAAGTTCCCAGTAAAAAAACACCGGCTTATCAAACCAATAATTGCCATATATTCTTGGCGAAATATAATCTCCGGAAAGCAACATCTCTTTAGCCGTCAAAGCATAATTAGACTCTACCAGATCAGTTATCGGCAGAGAA
>CALCTX010000101.1 GCA_937907035.1 uncultured Selenomonadales bacterium | reverse complement strand
TTCCAAGAGTGGTATTTGTTATTTCTTCAGATAAGGACAAAGATAATCTTATAGCTGACCTTTTGAAGGGAATGTTTTCACAGCAGGCAGGTGATTACCTTACAGCTGTTGATGAGAAGAATATTATTCTTATTAAGAACGTTGAAACAGGCGCTGTAATTGAGCGTACTTTCAACCCGAATGAAAAGATGCCGGCAGCTCATCTTGAGACCCGCAATATGCAGTATCTCTATGAGAGCGATGGAATGTATACGTTTATGGACAATGAAACCTATGAGCAGACAGAGCTTACCAAGGATCAGCTTGGTGATGCACTGAATTATCTCATGGAAAACATGGAAGTTTCTATTCAGAGCTTTAAGGGCCGCATCATCGGTATTGGTCTTCCGAATGCAGTTACCCTCAAAGTTGTTGAGTGTGAGCCGAGCGTAAAAGGAAATACGGCAACCGGTGCAACGAAGATGGCAAAAGTTGAGACCGGTTATGAAGTTCGTGTACCGCTCTTCGTTAACGAAGGTGACAGCCTCCGTATTGATACCCGTACCGGTAACTACATTGAGCGTGCATAATTGAATATGTGAACAGATACCCTGTGAGCTTAACCGCTTGCAGGGTATTTTTGTTGCTGGAGATATTTTTACAGAAATATTGAAATAGAATTGAATAATACGTTATATTGCCTTGCATTTTCTTGAAATAAAGCATTATAATGTAACTATATTATAGTTACATTAGGAGCTGTTTATGGGCAAAGAAGATAAGCAAATTTCCCGATTGAAATCCATACCGGCTGATTATACCTATAGTGAAGCAAAGGCTTTGGCGGCACGATTTGGTTATGTGGAAAAATGCAAAGGAAAAACATCCGGGTCAAGAGTGTTACTTTATAGGGAAAGTGATGGCAGAAAAATTTTACTTCATAAACCTCATCCGGGGGATATTATGAAAAAGTATGCTGTGAGGGATTTATTGGAAGTATTTGTAAGGAACGGTGATATAGCATGAAAAATGTAATTGAGTATAAGGGGTATTATTCAAAGATAGAGTACAGCAGTGAGGATAAGGTGTTGCATGGTAAAATTGAGGGAATACGTGATCTGATAAATTTTGAATGTGATAAATTGGAAGACGTTGAAAAGTCATTTCGGGAAGCGGTTGATGATTATCTTGCTTTTTGCAGGAGCTTGGGACAAGAGCCGGAAAAACCGTATAAAGGTGTGTTTAACATCAGGATAAGTCCTGAGCTTCATCGGCGGGCTGTTATTGAAGCGGCTAATGAAGGAATTACGCTTAATCAATTTGTAGCCAAGGCGGTTGAGCAGTCGTTGGCGACGGGGAATATTTGACAGGAATGTTTTTTGAGAAAGGTTGTTTTGTGTATGATGCATAAATTTATGGAATTAAATGATGGCACGCAAATTGTTCATTCCGATGCATTGTATGATGACAAGGGGAATGAGTATGTAAAGGTGTATATGGAAAAACCTGTTCAGTTAGGTTTCAAATCCGCTTATTGTTTTTTGCCGGAATATAGATGGGAAAAAATTGACGGGTTTGAGGAAAATGAAATAGATCAGTTGAAAGAGATTATCCAGTCAACGGCGCATTTGATCATCAAATTTGCAAGGCAGGGAGGCTTGGGAAATGCCGCAAATTTTTAGGATTGCAGGATATTTAGTATATTTTTGGTCAAATGAAAATGCCCCCCTTGAGCCTGTTCATGTTCATATTACAGATGGTGTGCCTGCTGCAAATGCGACAAAAGTATGGATAACCAAAAGTGGGAAATGCTTATTAGCAAAAAATAATTCCCAAATTCCAGAGAGAATGTTAAGAGATATTATGGCTGTCATAGAAGCGCGTTCTTCGGAAGTTATCAAGAGTTGGTATGAATTTCATAATGAAATTTCATATTACTGCTGAACTGATATAGTTATAAAATGGTAACAATTTACAGTTACAGATATCAAGCTGAAATACCCTGTGAGCTTAACCGCTTGCAGGGTATTTTTTTGCTACTGGACAAATTCACCTGAAAGTGATAATTTGTTTAGTAGTATCGAACAAATTATCATAAAAGTAAATTTGTTTAATAGGAAAGAGTGAGATTATGATTTTTCGTGAAAGGTATATAAAAGAAATAAGAGAGTTTTATGACAGTGATCTGATAAAGATCATTACCGGCATACGCAGATCTGGGAAATCGGTCATATTGTCGGAAGTAAGAGAAGAGATTGCAAAGAGAGTAACGAATATAATATCACTTGATTTTGAAGATATTTCAGTAAGTGAAAACATTTCTGATGGGATCAGTTTGGTAAAATATATAGAAGAACATCGTACTTCGGGACTTTGTTATGTGTTTTTGGATGAAGTTCAACGGTTGGAGGGTTGGGCTGAAGCGTGTCGGACATTGCGCTTGCGGGAATGTTCGTTATTTATCAGCGGGTCAAATTCGAAATTATTGTCGGGAGAATTTACTAAGGAGCTTTCCGGACGGTATGTTGCATTTCGAATTCGTCCGTTTGTCTATAAAGAAATAGCAGCTTATGCAAAAGAATTGGGAATTGAGCCAACTGTAAGCGATTATCTTGTTTGGGGCGGATTCCCGAAGCGGTTTGAATTTGCGGCTGCTGATGCCCAAAGACGTTATTTGAATGATTTGCATGAAACAATAGTAATAAATGATATTGTAAATCGTTATGGTATTCGTAAGGTGGAATTGTTCAGGCGATTGGTAAATTTTGTTTTTGTTTCCAATGCCCGTATTTTTTCGGCAAGATTTGTTTGTGATTATTTGAATTCTAATGGATCTAAGTGTTCTATATCGACAGTAGTCAAATATTTAGGTTATTTAGAGGAAGCATACGCTATTGAATCTATCCGGCAGTATTCAAAAAAAGCAAAAAAAGAATTGGATTTTTATCGTAAGGTATATAATGCTGATGTTGCTTTTAATTCGCTGCGGGTTTTCGATAATCGTTTTGATCTGACACATAACTTTGAGAATATAATCTACAATGAACTTTTGTATATGGGTTATACATTGAATGTATATGATAATGCCGGGCGGGAGATAGATTTTTTCGCACAGAAGGCAGGGAAAAAGTATTATGTACAGGCAGCATACAGTGTAGTCAATGAAAAATCTTATGAACGGGAATTTTCTGCATTTGCGACATTGGATAATTCTGTTCAGAAAGTTATTATTACAATGGATGAAGTAGATTATTCAACAAGTACGGTAAAACATATCACATTTAAAAAGTTCCTGTTTATGGACGATTTGGACAGCTGAAAAGGCTGTCCTTTTTATTTAAGAAAAATGTATTACTTTAAAGTAGTAAAATAAATTGCAAAGTGCTAAAATCAAATTGGTAATATAGAATATAGCAGTTTTTCTAATAGTATTTTAATTTGTATTTAATAATAGGGTAAAGACATAGCGTTAATATATATTCAAGCTAAAATATAGCATTGGAGATCATGAAAGGGTGAGGAAGATGAAAAAGAGGTGCAGGCAATATTTAACAGCGCTGGTTGCAGCCGGATCGTTATTAGCTCCGTGGTCATCAGCATACTGTGCTTCACTTTCTGTGCAGGATGCAGTCAATATTGCCATGGAGAATAACCTTTTGATCAAGATACAGGAAAAGGGTGAGGAAACAGCCAGAGCAATCCTGAAGGATGCGCGTGGGCGTAATAGTATCAGCCTGTCGGCGGGAGGCGATATTTCTCTTACAAAGAGAATCAGCTCAGACCGTTCCAGTACCGGAGTAGGAAGAGTTGGATTTAGTCTTCCGATTTATAACGGTGGCAGAAACGCGGCAAATATCGATAGCGGCAATTTAGAGGTGCAGTCTTCATACTTGCGGACCTATCGGGAAATGGAAAATGTCCGCCTGAGTGTTATAAAAGCTTATTATGATGTGCTGGAAGCGCAGAAAACAGTAGCTGTCCGGCAGGAATCGGTAAATAATTATCAAGCTCATTTGACAAATGTTCAGCAGCTTTATTCAGCAGGAAGCAGAGCAAGAATAGATGTCCTCAGGTCTTCAGTGGAGCTTTCTAATGCAAAACAAAATCTCATCAAGGCAGAAAATTCCAAGGAAATTTCTCTCAGCACATTGAAAAATTTGCTGTTGCTTGATCCTAATGAACCATTGACATTGACCGAAGATTTTTCTTATCGGGAATTTCGGCCGGATATGGACAGCTGTTTGACTTATGCGATGGAAAATCGTAAGGATTTGCTGGTTGATGCCAATAGTTTGCAGCAGAAAGAACTGGCAATAAAAATCGGCTTAGGCGAAAATGGTGGCCACCGTCTTGTACAATATGAAAATGGTTACCGTCTTCCTAAAAAGGATCTGATCGATAAGATGGCTGAAGCATTGGACGTGAATCCTTATGCTCTTTATGATAGCTATGTATTTGATTAATGCCAAAGAAGACTTCGAAACGGCAAGTAGGAGAGATGCCGTCAGAAAGGGCAGC
>CALCTX010000100.1 GCA_937907035.1 uncultured Selenomonadales bacterium | reverse complement strand
ATCACACCGTACTTTTCTCTTAACAATGCTGCTTTTTTCCCGGCATCTTCTTTTATTCTGGCAGCAAATTCCTTTCCGCTCAATATTCTCGCTGTCATATTATGCATCACCTCATTTGATGTAATAACTTATCCAGGTACAAATAAACATCGCAATCGATACAATCCCGTTCCGCATAAAATACACCTGCGTCAAACGAGAAAAATCTCTCGAATTAACAATACTATGTTGATAGACAAGTGTCAATCCTGCAATGACAATTCCTATATAATACGGCCAAGAAAGTTTCAATACCACGCCAAGAATTGTAAATAACAAAATTGCTGCACCATGAAAAAAACGTGCAATCTTTAGTGCACCGGCTGCACCAAATTTAGTTGCCAATGAATGCAGTCCATTTTGTCTGTCAAATGCCTCATCCTGTGCTCCATAAACAGCATCAAAAGAGCCAATCCACATTCCTACCGCACTGCACAAGATTATCATCGGCCAATCTATCGTTCCCCGCACTGCAACCCAACCGCCGGCAGGAGCCATAGCAATAGCCAGCCCCAGCACACCATGACAAGCAAAAGTAAATCGCTTGGTATAAGGATAGACAATAAATGGCATAGCTGCTAACGGCAACAATTTTATGCAGATTGGCTTTAATTGACAGACTGCATAAACAAACACTATAAAGCTAAAAATAATCAATGCTATTGCTTCCCATGGTTTTACAGCCCCTGTAACCATGGGCCGTTTAACAAATCGCGGATGCAGTTTATCAAATTTCAGATCAATCAAATTATCAAGTGCTAATGCGGCACTTCGTGCCCCGACCATTGCAACTGTTATCCAAATAAGATCATTGGCAGCCGGTTTTCCGTTCGCCGCCAAAAATGCCCCCATATAAGCAAACGGCAACGCAAATATCGAATGATGCAAGGCTATATTGTCAATATGTGCACCAATCTTACTCAAGACCAAGCTCCTTCCATTTTGCATCGACCTGCCGTTTGACAGTTTCCGTCATTTCAATCTCATCCGGCCATTCACGAGAGTGCCCTTCTTCCGGCCAAGTCTTTGTTGCATCTATTCCCAACTTAGTCCCCCATTTCGGATAAGGCGAGGAATGATCAAGAACATCCAACGGGCCATCAACCATAACTAAGTCATGCCGTGCATCAATATTATTAAATACCCGCCACCAAACTTCATTTTCGTCTTGTACATCAACATGTTCGTCAACAACAATGATCATCTTGGTAAACATCATCTGTCCCATTCCCCAGATGGCCTGCATAACTTTTTTTGCCTGCTGCGGATACGACTTTTTGATCGAAACCATAGCACAATTATGGAACACTCCGGTAAGCGGCAAATTTATGTCAACAATTTCCGGTATCAATTGTTGCAACATCGGCAAAAATATCCGTTCCGTAGCTTTAGCAATATAGCAATCTTCCATTGGTGGCTTACCGACAACTGTTGCAGGATAAATAGGATTTTTCCGATGCGTAATACAAGTTATATGAAAAACCGGATAATCATCCGCCAACGAATAATAACCGGTATGATCGCCAAAGGGCCCTTCCCTGCGCAACTCATCACCATCAACGTACCCTTCGAGCACTATCTCGCTTGTTGCCGGAACTTCAATATCAACCGTTACACACTTTGTCATTTCTACCGATTTATGCCGCAGAAAACCGGCAAAAACTATTTCATCAACATCTCTTGGCAACGGTGCTGTTGCTGCGTAAGTCAAAACCGGATCGGTACCAATAGCTACTGCCACTTCTATTTTTTGTGTTCCCATCTCCTTGGCATCGCGGAAATTTTCAGCTCCGTTTTTATGAATATGCCAATGCATGCCCGTTGTCCTGGCATCATATTTCTGTAAACGGTACATGCCAACATTACGTTTTCCTGTTTTAGGATTTTTCGTAAAAACCAACGGCAATGTAATAAATCTTCCACCATCCTGTGGCCAGCATTTCAATATAGGGATTTCATCTAATGACGGATTATCCCGGATAATAACCTCCTGGCATGGCGCATTCTTAACATATTTAGGAAAATTTATCGCCCGTTTTATCATCGGCAAAATTGTCAGTACATCCAGCTTATTTTGCAAAGAAATATATGGCAATCGTAACATTTGACGAATTTCATCAGCAACATCATCAACCTTTTCCGCTCCAAACGCTATTGCCATACGTTCCATACTGCCAAATGCATTCATTAAGACCGGCATATTGTACCCTTTGACATTTTCAAATAAAAGGGCAACATTTTTCTCCCCGCTCATTTTCGAAACGCGATCCGTAATTTCCGTAATCTCGAGCTCACAGTCTACCTCGGTTTTTATTCTCTTTAATAATCCTCGCTTTTCGAGTTCAGCAATAAACTCCCGCAAATCCTTGAACGCCACAACAACGCCCCCTTATTTCCGCAATATATATCGCACGATAAATAAACTTATTTCAAATAATAATATTATCGGAACCGCTATCATTGACTGCGTAAACACATCCGGTGTCGGTGAAACGACAGCACCGATAACAAATGACATAAAAATTACCATCCGTCGTTGCTTTTTTAAAAGCTTTGACGAAATAAACCCTAACTTGGCAAATATAACGATAGCCAAAGGAATTTCAAAAACAACTCCGAATGGGAAAATAAATGACAAAACAAAACCAAAATATCTGTCTAACGAAAACATCGGTTGTAATTCCGCCGAACCAAAACCTAAGAAAAAATTAAGTGCTGTCGGCAAAACTAAAAAGAAAGAGAACGCCAGCCCGGCAATAAACAAAATAACAGAAACGGGAACTACTAATCCGATTATAGTTCGTTCCTTTACAGTTAATGCCGGTAGCACAAATTTCCATATTTCATAAAAAATTACCGGCAATGCTAATAAGAACCCGGAAAATACAGCTATCTTCAAATATGTAAAAAACGCTTCTGCCGGATGCATATAATAAAGCCGTCCAGCCGGCATAGTAATACAATGCATTATGTCTTCAATAAAAAAATAACAGATCCCGCTCCCAATTCCGATCGCGATCAAAGAGTGAATTATCCTGGTCCGAAGCTCTTCAAGATGACCAATAATTGACATATTGTTATCATCATCGTCTTCCGCTTCTAACTTCTCTTCTTCAAAGTCATCATCTTCAGAAACCTCATCATCTTCTTTAGTATCTTCATCTTCTGAATCATCATCTTCTTCAGTTTCATCATCTTCATGATCTGCAAGATTTACCGTTTCATTGTCATCTTTAATATTTGGTAAATCCTTTTCAATATCTTCGCTATCGGAAACTGTCGCAGGCTTTTCCTGCTCAGTCATAAAATCACCCATTCTGAACATATTGATCTACATAAAAAATAAATCGTCCCTGCTTACTGGCAAAGACGATTTCATAATTATTATTCTTCCTCCGGCTGCTCTGCCTCAATTTTTTTCTTCTTCTTTGGTGCTTCTTCTATTTCAGAGGCAGCCTTTTTAAACTCGCGCAAACTTCTTCCCAAAGCACTTCCAACTTCAGGCAACTTCCCCGGCCCAAAAACGACCAACCCAATGATAAGAATCAATATCAGCTCCGGTACTCCAATTCCAAACATAATTTTATTCCCCTCTGTTTCATAATCTGCTAAAGCAGTAATTAATACTTCCGCTCAGCAATAAAATCTGCTATCTTAACAAACTCACTTAAAAGTTTGTCATCTATTATACCTTGAAGTGCTTTTTTGGCATCTCCCAAAAAGTGATCAGCTTGTTGCCGGGAAAAATCAACCCCATCAGATTCCTTTACAATCTCCAGTGCCCGCTCCAGCATTACATCATCCATCATCGGATCAGTGATTATCTTCCCCAATTCTTCCGCATCCGGACTGCTTGCTAAAGCCCGGATAACCGGCAAAGTGATAACCCCTTGACGAATGTCGTTCCCCGCCGGCTTGCCAATAACTGAAGTTGCCCCTGTAATATCAAGCAGATCATCAGTAATTTGAAATGCCATTCCCAAAGAATAACCATAATCATGCAAAGCCTTAACCAGCTGTTGATCTGCGCCGGAGATCATTGCTCCCAGTTCGCAGCAAACAGCCAAAAACTCAGCTGTTTTCTTTTCAATTCGTTGATAATAATCATCTGCATCGATATCATCATCAAAAACTCCCGCATCCTGTATAATCTCACCTGAGCTGAGACCACATATCAGCTGTGCCATTCGCAAAGCAACCGCTTCATCATAATGCTCATCCGAAACAGTCTGAAACGCTTGTGCGAACATATGATCACCACTTAAAATAGCAATCTTGTTTCCCCAACGATAATTTACCGTCTCCCGGCCCCGACGCGTATCAGCTGCATCAAGTACATCATCATGTATCAATGAAGCCATATGGACCATCTCCACTGCTACAGCCAACGGCATTACATGAGAAAAGTTATATTTTTCGCCACACTGAGCAGACAATATACACAAAGCCGGTCGAAGCCTTTTCCCACCGGAAAGTACTATATGTGTACCAACATCAGTGATCAACGGCAATGGTGTTTTCACTGCTTCAAGCAAAGAAGCTTCTAATGCATCAAGTTCTTCTCTGATATATGAAAATATGTCATTTGACAAAATCTATCACCTGCAAAATTTCCTGTACCAGTAATTTTACTACATTATGAACAATTTGTCATTGACTATTTACATGCTTTGAATTATGAAATTTTGGTATAAGTACCAAACTTTTGTTATTGGGCAATAAGCGGGATTTGTAAATGCTGGCCGCTCTTAATGCTGCCATCACTGTCAAGAGAATTTACCTCAATGATCGCTTCTGCCATATCCGGCACATCAGAAGATTTTTTCACATATCTTTCCGCAATCGTCCATACGTTCTCTCCTCGTTCAACAGTAATCACATCAAAACGCGATGTCCGAAGATATGCATTTCCTAAATGAAGTGGCGATACCGCCATAATGACCAACACCAACATGATAATACCTAATAATTTTTTCATTACAGATCACTCCTTGCATTCTTTAAAACATTTGTTTGGTTAATTATATTACCGAACAAATGTTTTTGTCAACGAAAATTTATAAAAATTTTATTCATTTGTAATTATAATCTTATTAAATACCTTGGCTGTCCCATTTTCTATCCAGCAATTTTAACAACACTGAACGACCCGTTCTCCCTTCAGGTTTAAACAATAATATAAAAAGAGATTGTCGCATATTTTTGCGACAATCTCTTTTTATATTATGTATTTATATCTCTATTTATTTAGTTTTGCTGTAAGACCTTTTTCATTGTTGACACAACGTTTTCTGTTGTAAAGCCAAATTTCTTAAACAATACACCAGCCGGAGCTGATGCTCCAAATCCCTGCATTGTCACAGTAGCGCCATCAAGTCCGACATATTTTCCCCAACCGAAATCAGCCGCTGCCTCAACAGCTACTCTGGCTCTTACTTTCTTCGGTAAAACCTTTTCCTTATATTCATCAGATTGTTGTTCAAAAATATCCAGACACGGTGCACTTACAACTCTGACATCTGTGCCTGCCGCAGCAAGTTCTGCTTGAGCAGCTATCGCCAATGCTACTTCCGATCCCGATGCAATGAAAATACCATCCGGGACAGCCTTCTTACTATCCGAAATTACATAAGCGCCCTTTAATGCTTCTTTACTGCTGCCGGAAAGCTGTGGCAAATTCTGCCGGGTAAGGACTAAAGCTGTCGGCGTCTTAGTTGCCGTAGCCGCCAAATACCAAGCAGCCGCTGTCTCTGTAGCATCAGCCGGACGAAATACATTCATATTTGGCAAAGCACGAAGCATAGCCAGTTGTTCTATCGGTTCATGGGTCGGGCCATCCTCGCCTACACCGATACTGTCATGAGTAAATACATAAGTAACCGGAAGTTTCATCAAAGCTGCCAGTCTGATCATCGGTTTTGTATAATCACTGAACACAAAAAATGTTGCAATATATGTCTTTAAGCCGCCATGTAAAGTAATACCATTTGCCATTGCCGCCATTGCCAATTCACGTACTCCGAAATGAAGATTGGATCCGGCATAATTTTCTTTGGCAAAGTCACCAGCGCCCTTCATTTCGGTTTTGTTTGACGGAGCAAGATCTGCACTGCCGCCAAACAACTGAGGCAACCGCTCTTTCAAACGGTTTATCATTGTCCCTGACAAACTGCGCGTTGCCTGGTCTTTGTCCTCATAAGCCCAAAATTCTTTATCCTCCAAGAGTTTTTCCGCATCTGCTTCTCCATAAAATTTATCCCACAACTTTTTTTGTTCAGGGAACTTTGCACAATACTCAGCAAAGAGCGTATTCCACTCTGCTTCTGCCTTCTCGCCTGCTGAAGCTAACTGTTTATAATTTGCATACACATCATCAGGTACAGTAAACGATTCATCAGTCTCCCAACCTAAATTCTGCTTCAAAGCTTTGACATTTTCTTCACCCAACGGTTCTCCATGTGCACTTGCCTTACCTTGCTTAGCCGGGCATCCATATCCTATCTCGGTCTTTACTGTAATAAACGACGGGCGCGTCTTGTCTGCCTTCGCTTCAGCAATGGCTTTGCCAATTGCGGCAAGATCATTACCGTCCTCAACTGTAATTGTCTGGAACCCAAACGCTTCCATACGCTTTTGGACATTTTCCCGAAAAGCTATATCCGTACTGCCTTCAATAGAAATACGATTACTGTCATAAAGAATTATAAGCTTGGAAAGGCCTAAAGTACCTGCCAGGGAAAATGCTTCGGAAGATATGCCTTCCATCATACATCCATCTCCACCAAGAGCAAATGTATAATGATCTACTACATCATAGCCGGGCTTATTGAATATCGCCGCCAAATGAGCCTCAGCCATCGCCATTCCAACTGCCATACCCATCCCCGCACCAAGTGGTCCGGTTGTTGCTTCAACGCCTACCGTATGCCCATATTCCGGATGTCCCGGAGTAAGCGAGCCATCCTGACGGAAATTTTTAAGATCATCAACTGTCAATCCATATCCAACTGACGGAAGTTCTTAATCTCATCCAAAGAAAGATTGCCGTATCCATACAGATGAAGCAGGGAATACAGCAGCATGGAACCATGACCACCGGAAAGAATAAACCGGTCTCTGTTTACCCATTCAGGATTTTTGGGATTATGTTTCATATTATGTGCCCATAATTCATAGGCCATCGGCGCACTGCCCAACGGCAGCCCCGGATGACCGGAATTAGCCTTTTGGATTGCATCTGCCGATAATACACGAATCGCGTTTACACATTTCATATCAATACTCATTACTCATATCTCCCCATGATAATAATATTTCTTACTCAGCTGCGATCACATCGATCTCAATCAATGCACCTTTTGGAAGATTGCTTACTTCAACACAAACTCTTGCCGGACAATCTTTAACAAAAAATTTAGCATATACCTCATTTACTTTGGCAAAATCAGCAATATTGGTAATATAAACCGTAGTTTTTACCACCGCATCCAAAGATGAGCCTTCCGCTTTTAAAATTGCTGCCAAATTCTTCAATACCTGCTCAGTTTGCACTTCAATACCGCCTTGAACCATTTCTCCTGTAGCCGGAACAAGCGGAATTTGCCCTGATACAAAAACAAAACCGCCAGCCTTTATCGCCTGTGAATAGGGCCCAATAGCCTGCGGTGCCTCTTTCGTTGCCACTATCTTTTTCATAACCTCAGCTTCCTTCCTAAATATTTTTCAAATTTAACCATATTTTATTGCATTTTCCCTCATTCTGCAACCAAAAAGAAAAGAGCGCCGCTCTTCGCCATTTGAAAAGAGCCACGCTCCAACATACATTATTTAGATTTTTTCTTATCTTTTTTTACTGCTTTTTGATCGATCTTCTTGTTCTCTGCCTTGTTGTCTTTGCCAACATTCTTTCCATTATTCATTTTTGTCGGCCATTCCTGGAACGTACAAATACCAAGTTGATAAGTCTGCACCCCGGCCTGTGTAAGTTCCGGATTATCGATCAGCTGAACTGAAAATCTGCCGCCAAACTGTCCGGTAAAGTATGTCTTTATCATCTGCGTATCAGCCTCAGCCGTAGTATCAGGTTTGCCATCGCCATCGGTATCGATATCAATAACTTTTGCAGTTACCGCATAAATTCCTTTGCGTCCGTTAATATCAGCAATACGAACAAATTCATAACCTGATGTATTCATCAAATTATCAATCAGTGCTTTCTGCTGTTGCTCATTCATCTTATCCAGATCAGGCGGTACTTCCTGATCATTAAAAGCATTGATCATGACAATCCAGGCCCGTTTCAGAGAATAACCCTCATTAGCAAAAACCAACACATCACCGCGTTCATGCTCTATCATAGCACTAAGCGGAATAACCCCGACCGGCTTTTCCGGGCAAACGATCGAATATCCATAACGTTCACTTGTATATTTATAGCCGGAAGCCGTATAATCCTGCAATGCTTCTTCTATTGTCATCACCGGCTGCGGCTCCTGCCCTTCAGCTCCGGCAGCTCCCGGCGTAAAAATCGTACATGCTGCAACAGTCGTACAAACAAAAAGCCCCTTTATATATTTCTTAAAATCCATTTCGACTTCCCCCTTATTCTTTCTATATCCATTCTATATGAAACAATGGCAAAAATCCATAAAATTTTGATTAGAAACAGATTATGTTTACCTGTTACTACGTCTTGCCGGCTCAACATTTATCCTAATCCCCTTCAATTTACTGCGATGCATAACTGTCAATACCCTCTCAGCAACATCTTCCGGGACTTCGACAAAAGTAAATTTATCATAAATATTTATTACGCCGATGACATCTCCAGGAATATCTGCCTCACAGGAAATCGCCTTTACAAGCTCCTCAGGCCGTAAATTTCGGCTGCGCCCAATATTCAAAAACAATCTTGCCATTCCCGGTGCACCACCGGTATCTGCAAAACGGCTGTCTTCTGTACTGCACGCCTTTATTCCTTCAACCGAAAGCTTTAACGCAGCGGCAGCTATGTCCTTGATGTCATATCCTCCAGCTTCAGCTATATCAGAGACGACTGAATGATAATCTCCAAACTTATTATTTTCCAACACCTGCAAAAGATTATTTTTTATTGTCCCCCGCTGGCGTTCAATAACATCAGCATAACTCGGCAAATCACGTCTTAAAATCTTTGATTTTGTTATATGCGAAATAAACTTTAATTGCCGATATTCCCGTGGCTGAATAAGTGTGATCGCTACCCCGCTTTTTCCTGCCCGACCGGTCCGCCCGATACGATGAACATAGGTTTCCGGATCCTGTGGAATATCATAATTTATAACATGAGTTATATCTTCAATATCAATTCCCCTGGCAGCAACATCTGTAGCGATCAAAATATCAATCTGCCCATCACGAAACTTTTTCATAACCCGGTCGCGCTGTGTTTGGCTTAAATCCCCATGCAGTCCTCCAGCCATATAACCTCGGGCTTCAAGAGCAGCGGATAATTCATCTACTCCTTTTTTAGTCCGGCAAAAAATAATCAGCTTGCCCGTTTCCCCTACATCTAAAATACGGCATAAGCCATCCGTCTTTTCCCGCATTTCATAATAAAACTGATCGATAAGAGGAACTGTCAAATTTTCCCGACTGACACGAATGGTTTGCGGATCAGACATATACTGTTCAGCCAAAGCCATTATCGGTTGCGGCATAGTCGCTGAAAAAAGTAACGTCTGCCGTTCTCCATTTGGCAAAGCATCCATTATCGCTTCAATATCCTCAATAAATCCCATATCCAGCATTTCATCAGCTTCATCAAGGACCAACGTCTTTATTCCATTTAAACGAATTGTTCCTCGATTAATATGGTCAAGCAATCTTCCAGGTGTTCCGACAACTATCTGAACCCCATATCTTAATGACCTGATCTGTCGGTCTATTGCCTGTCCTCCATATATCGGCAACGTTTTTACCTTTTTATAATGTCCTATCTTATTTAATTCTTCAGCCACCTGAATAGCCAGTTCTCTGGTTGGAGTCAATACTAATACCTGTGGCCGGCGAATATCTTCATTAACTTTTTCTATAGCCGGAATTCCAAACGCCGCTGTTTTCCCTGTTCCCGTCTGTGCCTGACCAATAACATCCTTCCCGGCAAGCAAAAGCGGAATTGTCTGTTCCTGAATTGGCGACGGTTCTTCAAAGCCCATATCTCTGATCGCATTATATATTTTAGGGCTGAGAATTATCCCGCCAAAATTCTTTCCAGTAGTGTCCTTTTGCAAAATTTATCCCCCAAAATCATATCCGTTATGACTCTTCAACATAAGCCGTCAAAAGTTCCAAGGCTTTTTTTACTGAACTCTCTCTGACCTCTTCCCTGTTCCCGGAAAAATTGTTTTTTACAACCCTTACTCCTTTCGGACCGCTGACTGCAATATAAACTAACCCTACCGGTTTTTCCATACTTCCGCCGCCCGGTCCGGCAATACCGGTAACTGATATCCCCAAATCGGTTTTTATCAAATTTCTTATTCCGTCAGCCATCTGCTGTGCCACAATATCAGATACTGCCCCATATTCCGCAAGTGCTTTTCGTGATACACCTAAAACAGATGCTTTTACTTCATTTGTATACGAAACAACACTGCCCATAACATAGGCAGAACTTCCGGCTACTGCTGTCAAACGTCCGGTTACCAAGCCACCAGTACAGGATTCCGCACAAGCTACCGTCATCTTTTTTTCCGTGAGAATATTACCTACATATTCTTCTATTGGTATTGCACCTCTATTTTGCCCAATCATCTTTAAATCCTTTCACCGACAGCATCATAAGTAAAGCCTTGAACTATCTTCACTCTGATGATATCTCCCGGTTTGCTGTCTGCATCACCTTCAACAAATATCTGACCATCAACCTCCGGTGCTTCACGATAAGAACGCCCGCAGACAACATTTTCCTGTTCTTCCATACGCCCTTCCACAAGTACTTCCAGTTCCTTGCCTTCAAGCTCCTGATTCAATTCCTCTGAAATCTTGCATTGCAAACTCATCAGGTCATGATATCGTTCCTGCATAACATCTTCCGATACCTGATTGTCCATTTCTGCTGCCGGAGTCCCTTCTTCACGCGAATAGGTAAAAATACCGACTTTTTCAAATCTCTGTTGTTCAATAAAATTCCTTAATGTCTGATACTGAGCATCTGTTTCGCCCGGAAAACCGACAATAAATGTCGAACGAACAACCGCCTGCGGTATTTTACCTCTGATCTTAGACAAAAGCCGCTCAATACTCTCTTTTGTATCCGGCCGATGCATATTTCTCAATACTGAATCATGCGCATGCTGTAAAGGCAGATCAACATATTTGCAAATCTTCTCCTCATTAGCGATCGTATCGATAAGCTCATCTGTAAAAAATCGTGGATAGCAATACAATATCCGCAACCATTTAACCTTATCAATTTTGCAAAGTTCCCGCAACAGTTTCGCCAAACTTGGTTCTCCGTACAGATCAAAACCATATTTTGTCGAATCCTGTGCAATCAGATTTATTTCCTTGACACCTTTTTCTGTAAGTTTTTTTACTTCCTCACAAATATCTTCAAGCTTCCGACTCCGATAATGGCCTCTGATTTGTGGTATAGCACAAAATGCACACCGATTATCACAACCTTCGGCAATTTTCACATACGCGGTATAATCCGGTGTTGTCATTATCCGTGGCATACGGGCATCATATATAATCTC
>CALCTX010000099.1 GCA_937907035.1 uncultured Selenomonadales bacterium | reverse complement strand
ATCCAGATCATTATAGCCTTTTATTGCCCCTTCAACACCCAATGTACCGCCATTAGGGAAATGAATCGACAAATAATCGATCTCTATATCACGTTGCAATTTCGCAAACGAAGTATATAGCTCTGCGGTTTCTATATTCTTATAAGTCAGTCCTTGACCGGACAGGCTGCCAAAAATTGACAGTTCATCACTATTTCCGCCAATCCCTTTAAATCCCAAATCTGCTGTAACCCGACCGGCAATATCCGGCAATGTCTCGCCCAAAAGAGCACTATTCAGGTCAGTAAATTTAGCCGTACCATCAAAACTGAGATCATCCGTAGACAATTCCATTGATGTTTCCAATTTCCCGCCCAATACATCTCCGGTCAATTCATAAACAGTCAATATATTTTCTGCAAAAGCAACTTTTGCCTTGGCATTTTTAAAATCATAACCATAAACCGAACCACTTTCAGCCGACAAATCTCCCCGCATATCCAATGCATCCGGCGTTCCGGTAAGCTGAGCATTAACAACAACTTTTCCTTGATAAGGAATATCATTCATAACTTTGCCAATATCAAAACCCTCACTTTTGACAAGCAAATTCAGCATAGGTTTATCATGGGTGTCAATATCACCGCTTATACTTACTTGTTCGCCATTACAGCTGGCTACCGTCTCAACATCAAATGCCTTATCTTTAAATTTTACAATAGCATTTATATCATCGATCGTCATTTTTATCGGTTTGGCAGCATCGTTTAACGCCAAATCCAAGCAACCGTCTTTAACAATTGCTTTGCCTCTGAATCCGCTGTCTTCGCTCTCTTCCTGTAATAAATCCTCATAATTCCATTTCCCATCAGAACGTTGTTCTAACCAAACATGGGGTTTTGTTATCACCACTTCGCTGATGGCCGATACCGACTTGCCAAAAAGTAAGGAAAAAAGGCTGAACCGTACTTCTGCGGATTCAGCCTCAACCAATTTTTTATTTTGTTTATCGTAAACAGCAAATCTCTCTGCTGTAACAGCGCGCAAAGAATTAACTCGAACGCCACCAACCTCGACGCGAGTTGCTAAAAGTTCTGTCGCAAGTGCTGTCGCCTTTTTCCCAGTCAAAGCAGCAAAATCGTCAGTTCCCGTATAGAATCGAAAGCCTGCTCCGATAAGAAACAAAACAGCAGCTACTACAGCAGCCACTCGCAAGGCTTTCCGTCTCATACGACATTCCTCCAAAATTCAAATACCTCTTATTGCTCCGATCCAGCCTGCTGTGCAGCGATCCAAGCAGCATAAGCTTCATACTGTTCCCGCTTCAATGCAGCAGCTGTCTGAACCGTATTTCCGGATACGGTCTCAACCACTTCATTATTTTCAGTTTCCTTAGCCGGTTTCGTATTGGCTGCTCCTACTTTCTTCGGCACATCAGTCCGTGGTCTGATTATCGGTGCCAATTTTGGGGTCTCTCCTTCCTTGACAGGAACGACCATAGCAACCATCCCCTTCGGCTGGTAAGGAGCAACATCCAGATCCACTTTAATACCCATAGCCCGATCAAGTGCCGCTTTGCTGGTATTATAATTATAAAGTGCCGTAATATATGTGTTCTGAACGCTGTTCAATTTCTCTTCTGCATCCATTACATCCAAGTTAGTACCAACACCGGCATTATAACGTACTTGCGCGATCTTATAATCATCCTGTGCCTGCTCAACCGCAACACTGGTCGTAAAAATATTTTTCTCCGCTGCCAACAGGCTCAGATATGCCGTACGAACATCCAATTGTACTGCTTCCATTGTCTTTAAATAAATTTCCTGTGCTTTCTTCCACTGCGCTTTCTTCTGTTGAACCTGCGCCGCTGTTACATTGTTATCCCAAAAATTCCAAC
>CALCTX010000098.1 GCA_937907035.1 uncultured Selenomonadales bacterium | reverse complement strand
ATGCGGCGGCCCTTGTGCGGCATGGCAAACGTGATATTGCAGATTCTGGACATAAGATTGTCTGAGGTTAAGTTCTCGGAGCGCGTATTATACCACGCTTTTCCGTCGCGTCAAGCAAAACAACGCGATTTTTCCAAAAAAATCCACGCGGGCAGCCAAAAATGTGGTGGACACCCCCGCGCGCGTGCGGTAACATATGGCAACGGCGCGGGTATGACACCCGCCAGAAAAAATAGTTACAACTTTAAAACAAAAACCGATGGGAGGCGCGCCTGAACGGATGAAAGCCGGGGAGCGCAACCGCCTCCCCCCTCCCGAAAATGAAAATGAAAAACGGAATACTGGTGGCCGTACTGGCCTGCACCTCATTGGTTGTAACCTCGTGCTACACGCCGTACCCCACGTACGGCGGCGTGGCGGTGGGCGTGGGCCCCGGCGGCGTGGGCGTGTCCGCCTCCGCGGAATGGACCAGCGCCAGCTATGATGCCGACGGCTATCCCATCTACGGCTACAGCTACGGGCGCCCGGTGTACGGCTACACCTCCGCCGGCGTGGCCATCTTCACCCTGGCCGCCCTCACCACCGCGTACTACCTGCCGTACTGGGGTTGCGCCCACTGGTGCCACCACCATGATGTGTACGTGCACTACTGCCCGAGCCACTGCCACAAGTGTTGGGCTCCGCCCCGCTGCCCGCGCGGCCACCAGCCGCACATGCGCCCGCCGCACGACGGTCCGCACCCCGGCAAGGGCGTGCGCGTGAAAGAGCCCAGCCACCGCGGCGTGCCGGACAGCGGACGTCCCCCCATGCATGGCGCCCAGGGCCCCCATAACGGCGGGATGAACGGTCGTGACATGGGCCACAACGGCCGCAACGGCAACATGCCCCACAACGGCGGCATGAACGGACGCGACATGGGCCGCAACGGCGGCATGAACGGACGTGACATGGGCCGCAACGGAGGCATGAACGGACGCGACATGCCCCGCAACGGCGGCATGAACGGCCGCGATATGGGCCGCAACGGCAACATGCAGGCCCCGCACAACGGCAACAGCCGCGTCCAGAACCTGCCCGGCAACATACAGACCTATTCCCCGCAGCGCAACGGCAGGAACAACATGCAGCAGCCCGCCGTGCGCGGTATGCAGGGCAACTCCCCGCAGCGCGTGCAGAACAACGCCATGCAGCGCGGCAACTCCCGCGCCATGAGAACCCAGCCCGCCCAGCGGAACAACGCTATGCCCATGCAGCGCGTGCAGAATAGCGGCATGCAGCGCGCCGTCACACCTCAGGGCGGCGCCATCAGGAGCTACGGCCCAGGCGCTTCCAACCGTGCCGCGTTCGGCGGCAGCAGACCCTACACGCCTTCCAGGCCTTCCGTGTCGTCTAGCGTCAGCCGCGCATCAGCACCCTCCTTCGGCGGCGGTGCCTCCCGCAGCATGCCCAGCCGCGGCAGTATGGGCAGTATGGGTGGCGGACCCCGCGGCGGCATGGGCGGCGGATTCGGCGGATGCACGATTAACCTGGTGCGCGAAACGCTGTATGACCGCTTCATTTCAAAGGCCACCAGGGACTTTGCCAGGAAGTTCGGCATTGAACCCAAGGTTTACCAGGTCGTGATAGGAGACGGTTCATCAAAACTGCAATAATTTTTCAATCAACTAATAACTAACTCTTTAATCAAATGAAAAAATCAAGTTCCATTGTTCTGTTGGCAGGTATGCTGGCACTGACCGCCTGCTCACAGAAGGAAGCCGCCCCCGTTCTGAACAGGGCCGATTTCCAGACAGAGTTCACAGGAAAGAAGACTGACCTGTACACGCTGAAGAATGCGAATGGCTGCGAAGTTTGGGTTACCAACTTCGGCGCACGTATCGTTGCCATCATGGTTCCTGACAAGGACGGCAAGATGCAGGATGCAGTCATCGGATTCTCAAACATCAAGGATTACACGACCATTGCAAGCGACTTCGGTTCAACCGTAGGCCGTTATGCAAACCGTATCAACCAGGGCAGAATCACCGTTGACGGCGTTGAATACCAGCTGCCGCAGAACAATTTCGGCCACTGCCTGCACGGAGGCTGCGACATTACAGTTCCCATGGGCTGGCAGAACCTTGTATGGGATGTCAAGGAAGTTTCTGACAAAGCCATCACCCTTGTCATGAATTCAGCTGACGGTGAAGCCGGATTCCCCGGCAACGTCACAGCAACCGTAACATACACTCTCAATGAAAAGAATGCCATTGACATTGTATGGAAGGCCACTACTGACAAGAAGACTGTCATCAACATGACCAACCACAGCTACTTCAACCTGAACGGTGACCACTCAATTCCCATCACCAACCATATTCTGACCCTGAATGCCGACAACTTCACTCCGGTTGACGACACCTACATGACCACTGGTGAGATTGCTCCTGTTGCAGGAACTCCCATGGACTTCACAAAGGGACGCCGCATCGGTGAGGCCATTGAAGGTCTTACAGGTGACGCTTTCAAGGACATCCAGCTCAGAAACGGCAACGGTTACGACCACAACTGGGTTCTGAACACCAAGGGTGACGACACCAAGTGCTGCGCAAAGCTCTACAGCCCCATCACCGGCATATTCGTTGAGGTCTACACCAACGAACCCGGCATCCAGTTCTATTCAGGCAACTTCCTGGACAATTCAGGCAACGACAAGCAGGGCAAGCCTCTGGCACTGCGCACCGGCTGCTGCCTGGAGACACAGAAGTTCCCCGACAGCCCCAACAAGTCTGACCTGCCCGGCTGGTACAGCGCAGAACTCGCTCCCGGACAGCAGTACTACAGCCACTGCATCTATCAGTTCGGTGTAGAATGATCCAATGCAATTATTAACTCAAATACATAAGACAACAAATGATTTTACAATCTGTTTCAGTGTTGGAAGGCCTCAAGAACAATGGCTTTGCAGCAATTGACTACGTAGTTGTAGTTGCCTATCTGGCACTTCTCATTTTCCTGGGATTTTTCCTGTCCCGCAGTAAGAACGGTAAAGAAAAGGACTCAAAGGACTACTTCCTGGCAGGCAACACCCTGACATGGTGGGCTGTCGGTGCTTCTCTGATTGCCGCCAACATTTCAGCTGAGCAGTTCATCGGAATGTCCGGTACCGCTTTCGCTTCAGGTATTGCAATTGCAGCTTATGAACTCATGGCTGCTGCAACACTTATCGTTGTGGGCAAGTTCCTGCTTCCTGTCATGATTGAAAAGAAGATCTTCACCATCCCGCAGTTCCTGCGCGACCGTTACAATCCGGGCACAGGTCTTGCATTCTCGATCTTCTGGCTCTTCCTCTATATATTCATCAACCTGACATCAGTGGCATGGCTGGGAGCTCTTGCAATCGAGCAGATCCTGGGTCTTCGCGGATGCATGCTTGTAATAGGAAGCACCCAGATTTCAATCCGTCTGGTCATCATCCTTATCCTGTACATCATTGCAGGTGTCTATTCAATCTACGGAGGTCTGTCATCAGTTGCATGGACCGATGTAATGCAGGTAACCTTCCTGGTAGGCGGCGGTCTGATCACTGCTTATGCAGCCCTGAAGGTCATCGCCACCAAGCTTGGTCTTGAAGGCGGCGCCTTTGCAGCTCTCGGCGAAGTGTTCTCCAACCTGAAGAACATTGACGGCGACACACACTTCAATCTGGCAGTACAGCGCAACACGGCCATGTATTCCAACATAACCGATGACCCGTACTTCACACTTCCCGGCATTGCACTTATAGTCGGTGCCCTGTGGCTGACCAACCTGGGTTACTGGGGCTTCAACCAGTACATCATCCAGAAGGGTCTTGCAGCAAAGAGCCTGGACGAAGCCAAGAAGGGTATGATTTTCGCAGCATTCCTGAAGATCCTCATCCCGTTCATCGTCTGCATTCCCGGTGTATGCGCATTCTACATCAAGACCCAGCAGCCTGACCTGTTCGCAAGTCTTGCCGGCGGCATTTCTATTTCCGATGACGCTTACCCGTTCCTTATCCGCAACTTCACTCCGGTATTCGTAAAGGGTCTGTCATTCGCAGCACTTGCAGCCGCTGTCATCTCATCACTGGCTTCAATTAACGGACAGACAACATATGCCTGACGTCCGCTTTGGATTTCCTTTTTGACAAAATCATAAATGAGCTGACGCCTGCTCCGCTCCCTGACAAAAGTCCGAATCGGCTGACGTCCCGGAGGCAGATGTTCGATCAATGACACATCGAGGTCACCATAAACTGTCAGAGTCATCGTCCGCGGAATCGGAGTAGCCGTCATTACCAAAACATCCGGTGTTTTTTCCGCTTTATCCTTCAATGCAGCCCGCTGACCTATTCCGAAACGATGCTGTTCATCGGTAACCACTAAGCCCAATGATTTAAAGATAACCTTTTCCTGAATAAGCGCGTGAGTTCCGATAACAATATCGATCTCATGATCTGCTAACTGCTGCTGAATATTTTCATGCTCTTTTTTACTCAATGAACCAGATAGCAAACCGACCCTGATATCAGTTCCCGCTAATAATTTAGTGAAATTTGCATAATGCTGGGCAGCAAGTATCTCAGTTGGAGCCATAAACGCTCCCTGATAACCATTCTCCACAGTTTTAACCAAAGCTAAAAGCGCGATAACTGTCTTGCCGGAACCGACATCACCCTGTACCAGCCGGTGCATCGGCGTCTTCTTTTCCATATCAGTCTCAATATCCCTGAGTACCTTCTGCTGATCTTCTGTTAAAGCAAACGGCAGAGCGCCGTAAACCTGTTTAAACAGATTACTGCTCAGCATATGACGTATTCCCTGCTGATTCTGCTCCGATCTTTTTTTCAATATCAGCAGACCGCACTGAATGACATAAAGTTCCTCAAATGCCAACGTATCATGTGCCCGCTTCAACGATTCAAAATCTGACGGGAAATGCATTTCCCGTACAGCTTCAGCTCTTGGCATCAATCGGTACCTTTCAACAACAGCTGATGGAATAACCTCATCAATTTTCGGCTGACAATCAAATATCTGCCGGCTTATTTTATGCAGATACTTCTGATTCAGTGCTTCAGTTGCCGGATATACCGGAATAATCCCCAGCCTAACCGGTGTATCAGCCTCCAACCGTTCAAATGCAGTAACCTGATTCATCGACAGCTGACCATGCCCGCCATATGAATAATCAATTTTCCCTGACAGCAAAAGGCGCGAGCCGACTGTCAGCTGTTTCTTTAAAAAAGGCTGATTAAACCAGACAGCCTGAAGTGTTCCGGTACCATCAGATAAACGGACAAGCAAAAGTTTCATACCACGTGCAGAACGTTTTTCCATGACATTCATGATCGTTCCGGCTGTTGTCACCGACATTCCTGCCGCAAGTTCAGCAAACGGTGTAAGCACACTGCGGTCCTCATAAGTCCGCGGATAATAGTTCAAAAAATCTTCAATTGTCGTCAGGCCCAGTTTTTTCAACGCGTCAAACTTTTTCGGTCCCACGCCCTTCAAAAACTGCAGACTGTCCGAAATGTTCATAATACTCACCATTAAAACAAGAAGCTGCAACATTAAACTTCCGTCATGCTGAACTTGTTTCAGCATCCCCTGATTATCAGCAAAAGGGGATTCCGAATCAAGTTCGGAATGACGTGGCATAATATAAGCTTAATGCTGCAGCTTCTATCTAATTATTTACTTTACAAAATCCAATACTGCCTGCGGCATATCTTCTTTAGCACAAACGCCTTCGTGCCGTACTGCCGCCGTACGCAAGCCGGCCAATCCCTGCGGAGCTTTTACCGCATTGACCGCTTCCAGTTTATCAAGCAATGTGAACGGTTCGCCATCGCCAAGATCGATCGACAGCGCCTGCAAAACACTGTCATTAAACTTGTACGGGCTGGCTGTGGAAACAACCACCATCGGGCGCTTATCACTTGTCTTGCGCTGATATTCCTTGGCAACCGCCCAGGCAACAGCCGTATGCGGATCAGGAATATACTTTTTCTCTTTATATACCGCTTCAATCGTTTTAGCAGTCTTTTCATCATCGGCCCAATCAGCCCAGAACAGATTGTTGATCCTGAGCAGCAAGCCTTCACCGACATCATAACGGCCATCAGCTTTGAGCTGTTCCATCCATTCGCTGACCTTATCCGTATCATTAGTCAAATGATAGAGCAGCCGCTCCAAATTGCTGGAGATCAAAATATCCATCGATGGCGTGATCGTCTTAAAGAAATCACGATTCCGGTCATAATATCCGCTCCGCAGGAAATCCGTCAACACATTATTCTTATTGGATGCACAAATAAGGCGGCCAACCGGCAATCCCATGAGCTTAGCATAAAATCCGGCCAAAATATTTCCGAAGTTACCGGTCGGAACAGTGAAATTGATCTCATCGCCGTTCTTTATCTTGCCAGCTTTGACCATATCAGCATAGGCGCTGAAATAATAAACGATCTGCGGCACCAACCGGCCCCAGTTGATCGAATTAGCTGATGAAAGTTTTACACCCGCCTCATTCAGCTTGGCATTAAACTCTTTATCACTGAATATCTTTTTTACCCCGGTCTGCGCATCATCAAAATTGCCCTTTACCGCCATGACCGAAACATTGCCACCGGCCTGGGTGATCATCTGCAAACGCTGGATCTTGCTGACACCGCCGTCCGGATAAAATACTTCTATCTTTATCTGCGGAACGTCTTTAAACCCTTCCAGAGCCGCTTTGCCGGTATCACCGGAAGTAGCGACCAAAATAAGTACCTGGTCCTTCTCGCCGGTTTTCTTTAAAGAAGTGCTCATCAGCTGCGGCAAAAGCTGCAATGCCATATCCTTAAACGCACTCGTCGGGCCATGCCAAAGCTCTAGTACTGACAAATCGTCAAAAATCGTCAATGGCGCAACAGCTTCCGAATCGAATTTATTATTGCCGTAAGCCCGCTCTACGCAGCCGCTGATCTCCTCAGCGGAAAAATCCGTCAAAAATAAACTCAAAACTTTCTTTGCCCGTTCCTGATAAGAAACATTGACCAAACTTTCAACAAACTGACTGTCAACCTTCGGCATATCAGTCGGCACAAACAAACCGCCGTCATCAGCCAAACCGGCGATGATCGCCTCGGCCGCATCATAATTCTGATCATTGCCCCGTGTGCTTATGTACTTCATAGTCATCCCTCTTCTTGTCAAAATATTGTCCACATTGCTATCTTTGTGATAGAATGAAGCTTAATCAAAAGAAAAATCTCTGTCAATTAATAAACCATTATATTTTATCATAAGTTTTAATAAAATGAAAGACAAATGACTTTGAAAGAAGGACATTATTGTGAATAAAATTGCTCTGGCTCAAATTGACGTCAAAGCCGGTCATCCCTCAATAAATATTGACAAAATCCTGCAAACGATTGCTGACGCAAAAAAAGCAGCTGTCAAAACTGTCATCTTTCCTGCAGAAGTAATCGGCGGAAAATATTGCGGAGCTGCAGCCAGTCAGCCCGCCTATCTTGACGAATGCAATAATTTTGCCGAACAGATTGCACTGGCATCGCAGGATATAAATGTCATCTTCGGTAATAACGGATCGACCTGGCTGGCAAAAGACCAAACTCTTCAACCATTTACCGATACGATGATCAAACTGAACGATCAGCAATTTATCCTTGAAACTGTAAGCGAACCATATTACTACTGCTATCCTGCCGAACGAATAGCTGACCGATGCCGGACAGCTATAAAAAATAAGCTGCCGCTTATTGCTGTCAATAACACTGGTATCCAGAATATCGGCAAAACTGTCAGCCTTTTTGGCGGAACAAGCTGCCTTATCGACAGAAATGGAAAACTTCGGGTTCTGTTGCCGGCTTTGACAGAATCACTCACAATAATTGACATTGACGAAATCAACAGCCTGCCGGTCATTCCTCTGCCGTCTGCAGACACGATTGCTGAAATCTATCAGGCTGTCAGACTTGGTACTGAACAATTTTTGACGTCAACCGGCATAAAAAAAGTCGTAATCGGCATATCCGGCGGTATAGATTCAGCCGTATCAGCCGCACTTTATGCGACAATTCTTCCCCCGGAAAACATCTACCTTGTAAATCTCCCCAGTCAGTTCAACTCACAAATTACTAAAGACCTTGCCGGACAACTGGCAGAAAACCTTGGATGTAATTACGCCGTCTTCCCGATAGGTGACAGTGTCAATCTGACAGTCAGCCAATTACAAACCATCAGTTTTGCACATGGCAGCCAGAAAGAAAATCTGACAGTCAGCCAGCTGACAGCAGAAAACATACAAGCGCGAGACCGCTCTTCCCGTGTACTCGCGGCAATTGCCGCAGCTGTCGGTGGCGCATTTACCTGCAATGCCAACAAAGCTGAAACAACAATCGGCTATTCGACAATGTACGGTGACGGAGCCGGATTCTTTGCGGCATTGGCTGACCTTTGGAAATATCAGATATACGAACTGGCCCGCTACCTCAACGAAAAAATATTTAAACGGGAAATAATCCCCCAAGGAACAATTGACATTCAACCGAGCGCCGAACTTTCTGCCGAACAGGATATAACTGCCGGCAAAGGCGACCCGCTCACCTATCCATATCATGACTATTTATTCCGCGCTTTTACCGAAGCACAGCCGCGTGTCACTCCGCTTGAATTATTGCAATGGTATCAGGCTGATATAATTGACGTCAAAATTAACTGTCAGCCGGGACTGACGAAAAAGCTCTTCCCGACCACTGCTCAATTTATTGCCGATCTTGAACGCTGGTGGCGACTCTATCAGGGAATGGCTGTTGCCAAGCGATTGCAAGCCCCGCCGATACTTGCTGTTTCCAAATTCCCATTTGGCCGTTTTCCTGAACCGCAAAACGGTGTCTGGTTCCCACAAAAATATCTTGAACTGAAAAATAAATAACTATACTAAAAGGACTGTCGCATATTATAGAATAACCTGTCATTCCGGACTTGATCCGGAATCCCATTGTGCAACGTTGTACACGAGGATGCTGAATCAAGTTCAGCATGACGGGCTAAATCTTAATATGCGACAGCCCTTTTTTGACATTTGACAATCTGCTTTTCATCAGCGTCTCTCAACGAAAAATTTTTGCATCAACTCTTTGCATTCATCTTCCAACACTCCGGCTCTGACCTCAGGATTATGATTCAGACCGGGATGTCCGGGAATATTAAACAGCGATTCGACTGCACCGGCTTTACTGTCCGGTATCCCATAGACTATGCGCTTGATCCGGGCCATTACTATTGCTCCGGCACACATCGGGCAAGGCTCAACTGTAACATACAATGTACAGTTCTTCAATCTCCACTCGCCCATTTTTTTGCCCGCTTCCCTGATGGCAACTACTTCAGCATGTGCCGTAGCATCATGAAGCTGTTCCCGCAAATTATGTGCCGACACAACAATGCCGTCCTTATCATCAACAAGGACGGCACCAATTGGCACTTCACCTTCAGCCAAGGCCTTTTTCGCTTCTTCAATTGCTATTTGCATAAAATATTTATCGTTGATCATTAAGCCCGCCTGACAGCATCAAGAGTTGCAACCCCCTGATAAAACAAGGAATGTGTAACCCGATTGAGATCTACTGTATAAGTTTCAGGAACTGCCGGAGAAGATTTCGGCTTCATTGCCTGCGAAAGCATATTATGAAATGCTGAATTACCATTTCCGCTGCTCTGCCGGTCACCCATTCCACCAGCTCCTAAGCTTACCGGATTGACTTGAGATATTCCTTTAACTCTTTCAATCATCATCTTCCCCTCCTCACTGAAAATTTATTTTCCTTTGACTATATTATCGCATAAAATCGACAAAAACATAAGACATTATTCCTATTTTTTATAATTAAAAGCCGCCGTTATCTGGAGCGATTCTTCGCGATCACGGCGGCTGAATTAAAAAAGAAGTATTATTTTAAATATTCATCATTGAAGATAAAATAAATATTTTTAGAGGAATTCTACCCCGCGGCTGACAGCTGACGAAAGGTCAAACCGCGCCATTTCCAAGCAATCCAGGAGTTTATCGGAGAATACACCATACTTCCCGGCTTTAATCATATCAATTGCTTTTTTAACCGGCGAATCTTCTTTGTACATACCATCTTTGACCAGTTTGTCAAAGCAATCGCACAAACCGACAACTTGAGCTGCAATCGGGGTATTTTCTCCTACGAGTTTATCCGGATAACCGTTTCCGTCATAACGTTCATGATGCCAACGACAGATATCATAGCAATATTTATAGAATTCACTGTCTTCCTGTTTTATCTGTTCAAGTATCTCGCAACCGTAAATCGTATGACGTTTGAGCAGAGTTTCTTCTTCAGTACTAAGACGCTCTTTCTTGGTAAGGACCTTATCCGGAATCGCAAACTTACCGATATCATGGAAACCGATCGCTGCCAGGATCATCTCTGCCCGTGATTCATTGATAGCATACTCCGGATAATTATTCTGCAGATAGCCGAGAATTATCTTGGCAAAAGCCCGAACCCGTTTAACGTGTTTTCCGGAATCCGGCATACGATATTCAATGATCGACCCCAAAGCGTTGCTTAGGAATTCAAAGTTCTTGGCAAGCTTTTGCTGGCTCTCGCGAAGTTCCCGGGTTCTGACTTCCAGCTTTGATTCCATCTCATTACGGATCTCATACTGTTCCATAAGGTTGGTAGTACGACGCATAACGACCATAGCATCAAACGGCTTGTAAATAATATCGGCTGCTCCGCATTCATAAGCCTTGACGTCAGTTTCGTTGGTTGCCTGACCGGTTATCATAATTACCGGAATGCGATTGATAAGCTCTGCTTCCCGCATGAATTCCAAAACATCCAAACCGCCTTTTTTCGGCATAACGAGATCAAGAAAAATAACGGCTATTTCCGCAGACTTATCTTTTAACACTTCAATAGCTTCCTCGCCGTCAGCTGCTTCAATTATCGGAAACTGTTCCTCAAAAATGTTCCGCAGCAGATCACGATTGATGTCAGCATCATCAACAATAAGGATTGTGTTCTTCATTACTTTCCCCTCCGCATTTTATTATTGAATATACTTCATAAGGAATTGCCAGATTGTTGTCAATTCCTGTTCCCAACTCGATACTGGGGCGGTTTGCCCCATGAAAATCCGTTCCGCCGGTATTCAGCAGCTGATACTTTTCCGTCATATCGCTGACAAATTGCATATGCCGGGCCGAAAATGTCGGATACCATTGTTCAATACCGTCAAGCCCATATCCTTTCAACTTGGCAATAACATTTTCCTGTTCTGCCGGTGACATTCCCTGCAAGCCGATCCGCTTATGATAATGTGCCAGCGAGGTGATCCCCCCTGCCGCCTTTATCGCTTTTATCGCCTCTTCTGCAGATATGTCAATTGACAAATGCAGGCGCTTTACGACCGGATTTATATAATTATCCCATAAAGTCTGTGCGTGCGGTGCCAGTTTCAAAGTCATCATATACCGCATTATCGCATAACGGTCAAGCACGCCAGGTGTACAATCTTTTACCTTTTCCAGAGAGATATCGACACCCATTTCATGAATACCGGTAATTATTTCCCCAATCCGTTCTTCACGCACCGAACGGATCTTATGATAAAACTCCCTGAACGCCGGACAATTCCTGTCAAAACGCAATGCTACCAAATGCAGTTTCCGTCCATAATACTGAGCCGTTATCTCCATGCCCGGCAAAAAGCCCATTCCCACCTGCGCAGCATAAGCTTCCGCTTCATCAACGCCGGCAACCGTGTCGTGATCAGTGATAGCCAGTGCGCCGATACCACGTTGCCGCGCCAGATCAATTATCTCTTTCGGGGTCATACTGCCGTCAGAATAACTCGAATGTATATGCAGATCGATTATAGCCATAAGCAGCCTTCTTTATCGAATAAGACTAATTTCTTATTTAGTATATTATACTATATTTTGCGAAAATTAACTATTTCTT
>CALCTX010000097.1 GCA_937907035.1 uncultured Selenomonadales bacterium | reverse complement strand
AGTCGACAGCTTTCATCCGGTTTTTCCCCGGAGCCTGCAGCTCGGTTATTGCAAGTAAGCCGTTGCCGGTGCCGACAACAAGCCCTTCCTTGTTGATATCGATTATCTCGCCAGGTTTTGCCGGAACAGCTGCCACCGTTTTCCGTGTCTGCCAGATCTTAAATATCTTTCCGTCATAAGACGTATAAGCACCAGGCCAGGAATCAAGGCCCCGGACAAGATTATGTATTTCCGCCGCGTCTTTGGTCCAATCAATCCTGCCAGTCTCTTTGGTGATCATCGGCGCATAATTTGACAACTCGTCAACTTGTTTTTCCCGAACTGCTGTCCCCTGCTCCAAAGCAGTAACCGTCTGTACCAGAAGTTCAGCCCCCGATTCCATCAGGCAGTCATGCAGTTCCTCAAGATTCATATTCTCGCCAATCTCAATCTCTGATTTCATCAGCATATCGCCGGTATCAAGACCGACATCCATCAACATTGTCGTAACTCCGGTTTTGGTTTCGCCATTAATTATTGACCACTGCATTGGTGCCGCCCCGCGATAACGTGGCAACAACGAAGCGTGTACATTGACACAGCCAAGCCGCGGAATATCCAGCACCCGCTTGGGCAAAATCTGACCAAAAGCGACAACCACTATCAGATCCGGCTGTAAGGCCGCTAACTGCTCCATGAACGGCTCATCATTTTTTATCTTGTCCGGCTACCAAACCGTCAAATCATGCTCAACTGCAAACTGCTTTACCGGAGAAAAGACAATATGCTGTCCCCTCCCCTGACGTTTGTCAGGCTGAGTTATAACTGCCAGCACCTCGGTCAATTCGGCAAGCTTGGCCAAACATGGCACAGAAAACTCAGGAGTTCCCATAAATACTGTCCGTAATTTCGCCATTACTTTTTCTCCTGTTCCCGCCTCAATGTCTTGGCAATATCGATAAACAAACGTCCTTCCAAATGATCAAGTTCATGCTGTATGCACCGTGCCAAAAGCTTATCGGCACTCAGACGGCGCTTGCGGCCATTACGATTGGTATATTCAACCGTTACCTTTTCCGAACGCTCTACATCACCGAAAATATGTGGCACACTGAGACAGCCTTCGGAATCAGTAACTTTTCCTTCGCGCTCAACAATAACCGGATTGATAAGTTCTATCAACCCCGGAGCTTCGCCGATATCGATAACAACCGCTCTGATCGGTACCCCGACCTGCGGGGCAGCCAGGCCAACACCCTCAGCTTTATACATCGTATCAGCCATATCATTCAAAAACCGCTTCAACTTGCTGTCGATCTTTTCGACCGGCGAGCAGACCTGTTTTAATACCGGTGAACCGGCTTTTTCAATTTCCAAAATTGCCATTACCTGTTTTCCTCCCAAACCTCAGACATCACGCCTGAGAATAGCATACGGTTCAACCCGCTGCTGCATTTTTATTTTAACAATCTGCTGCGGATGCGGAGCAACATCAATGCTGACACCCGTATCATCGACCATTTCGGCTAAAATCTGCCGGTAACCATCAAGCTTTGGCTGGAATATTTCTATTTCCTGCCCGACTTTCATATTATTGCGCTGCTCGACAGTAGCCCAGCCGGTAGTTTCATCATAATCAAGCACCAATCCGACAAAATCCGATGTCTGCTGATAAGATGACGTACCATAAATCTGATCCTTGTCAGTCGGATTTCCATAGTAGAACCCTGTCGTATAAGCCCGATGCGAAACCTTGTCAAGCTCTTCAAGCCATTCATCTTTGACACTAAACCGCTCCGGATCGGCAAAATAACTGTCAATAGCCATCCGATAAGCTTTTGTCACGCTCGCGGCATAATGAACACTCTTCATCCGGCCTTCAATCTTCAGACTGTCAATTCCGCTCTCGATAACCTCAGCCAAATTCGGCATCAGACACATATCTTTGGAATTAAATATATACGAGCCGCGGTCGTCTTCCATAACCGGGAAGTACTGTCCCGGTCTTGTTTCTTCAACCAGCGCATATTTCCAGCGGCATGGCTGAGCACAACTGCCCCGGTTGGAATCACGCCCGGTAAAATAATTGCTGAGCAGACACCGCCCGGAATAAGAAATGCACATCGCACCATGAATAAACATTTCCAACTCAACTGAACACTTTTTGCGTATCTCCCGAATTTCCTTCAGAGACATCTCCCTTGCAAGTACAACCCGCTCCGCTCCCAGCTCCTGCCAAGCATTTACCGCCGCCCAATTAGTGCTGTTGGCTTGCGTACTGATGTGAATCGGAAGTTCAGGCACCAGCTTTCGTCCCAATGAGAAAACTCCAAGATCCGCAACCAATATCGCATCCACTTTGATTGACGCCAAATAGCGGAGATAATCCGGTAATTTATCAATATCCGAATTATGCGGAAAAATATTGACCGTCACATACACCTTTTTCTGCAATGCATGTGCAAAATCAACTGCTTCTTTCAGTTCCTCCTGCGTAAAATTACCGCCAAAAGCACGCAGACCAAACATCTGCCCACCGAGGTAAACCGCATCGGCACCATAAAGAAGCGCCATCTTCATTTTTTCCATATTTCCGGCCGGAGCCAAAAGCTCAGGCTTTTTTCTCATGTTTATCGCCTCCGGGAAACCGCCAGTCCGTCACCGTCCGGCAGTATTTCCGTTGAAAATCCTGTGGTTTCTTCCACCAGCACCAGATATTCCTGCAACCGCTTGGCGATTGTCCGAAAACGCCGGGGAACCGGTTCTGTGCCAAACACATAACCTCGAAACAATACATTATCGGCCAAAACTGTCGCCCGGTCAGCCAGCAACGGCTGAATTTTACGCCAATAATCAGGGTATTGCCCTTTGGCCGCATCAATAAAAACTAAATCATATTTTTCTTCAAGTGAATTAAGCATCTTACCCGCATCACCAGTTAAGATATCAATCTTTTCCCGATACGGCGAGCGTTCAATATAGTCTTGCGCCAACGCTGCCCGGTCTTCACTTAGCTCAAGCGTAGTTATACTTTCTAATTCCGGCAAAGCATCAGCCATCAACAACGCCGAATAACCGATTGCCGTACCGATCTCCAATATTCGCCGCGGTGCCGCTTCCTTTACAACCTGTAAAAAAACGTCTCTTGCCGCCGCCCTTATTATCGGCACATGATTTTCTTCCGCATAAATCTCCATCTCTCTGAACAAATCTTCCATCATCGGTATTTGTCCACCTCGGTTAAATGCTCGGCATAAGTTGCGGAAAAATGATTATGCCCTTGATGATCAGCTACGAAATAAAGATAATCCGTATTCGCCGGCTCCAAAACTGCCTGAAGCGACTTCAAACCGGGATTTGCTACCGGCCCCGGCGGCAAACCATAATTCTGATAAGTATTATACGGTGAATCTATCTTAGTATCAGCAATAAGCAAATCTTCTTTCGGGGCATCTAACAGATACTGTATCGAAGCACACGACTCCAACGGCTGAAAGATTTCCAACCGCTTCAAAAAAATCTGGGCGATTATCGGTCGCTCCTCATCAGTTCCGGCCTCTTTTTCAACCAATGACGCCAATGTTACCAGCTCGTGAATCGACATTCCTTTGGCTGCAGCCTTAGCCCTCATCTCCGGTGTCAGACGGCTGTCAAAATTATCCGCCATAATCTGCAATATATCCTTGGCTGAAGCATCCGGTGAAGCCTCATATGTGTCAGGGAACAAGAACCCTTCCACCCGGTATTTGGCCTGTGGAATATCCGTAATATAACCGTACGGCGCAAAGTTTTTAGCTTCCTGTTTCAGCTTGTCAGCTTTGATTATCCCCATCTTATCAAGCCGCTCAGCGATCTCATTAACCGTATAGCCCTCAGGGATTGTAAAATGAACCGTCGTTGTCTTTCCTGACGTCAAAATATCCAAGACCTTACCCATATCCATATTCGGATAGCACTCATACGTACCGGTCTGGAACTTGCTCGCAGCACCTTTTAACTTTGCATAAATCTTAAATTTGGTTGGGCTGCTTATAACACCTTTTTGGATCAGCAAATTACAGATTGACTCACCGGTCATTCCCGGCTCAACTTTTATATAGATTGGCTGACCATCGCCACGACCTGCCTGCTTACTGTCCCCGAAACAACCGGTTAAAGAAAAAATCAAAGCACTAAGGCATAATAAACAAAGAAACCGCTTTATCAGCAAAGATTTATCCGTTTTATTCACAAATAACAACAGACTCATCTCCTTTACATACTATATCAGTTTATTATAACGCTTTTCTACTATTAAAGGCAAGAAAAAGCCATGTTTTAAAAACGAAGAGACTGTCGCATATTAACTATCCATCCCGTCATGCCGGATCATGTCCGGAATGACAAGTGTATATAATATGCGACAGCCCCTTATTTTTTATTATGCTGTTTTCTGTCAGCCAATTTTATTATTGAGCTGCTAACAGTTCAGTGATATCACCATTAAGGATCTTGCCATCACTGATATGAATGCTCGCTTCTTTGGTGAAATCCAGCTTGTTCAGATCAACCCAGAAAAATGACGGCGTCAGAGCCGAATCATAATAGAACTTGTTATTCTTCAGGTCTGACATTGTGCGCCAGATCGTTGATGTATTATTCGGGTGACTGGTATCAAAAGCTACGCCAAGCGGAGTTGATACGCCTCTGATAACCGACAGCGCACTATACAATTTTTGTTCATCCAAATTCTGATCCTTTATACCGCCTATATATCCCGGCAAAGGCTCATTGACAAGTTGCTTCAGCCAACCATCAATATAAACGAAACGGGCCTGGGAAAGAGCAGAACCAGGCATACTGTTTTCAACGCCCATCTCGCGATAATAATCACGGATAGCCAGCATCTTTTCATAGCCCGGGTCATTGGTCATAACCATACGGCCCTGCTTCTTATGAAAATGCATATCGCCACTGACCCATTCAATAACGCCATTATTTCCCGACTTGTCAGTGATCATGAGATGCATGGTCATCTTTGCACCGCTGATAACATCATCATCGGTAATTACCGGCCGGAGCTTTATCTGCTTAAAATTCCGCTCGACCTCATCTACCGAAGCGCAGGTATCGACAATATACTGACCGAGCTGATGCAATGAAATCGTAGTTTCACCATCTTTTGCTTCGCCGTAATCAGATTCTGCCAGCCAGAGAAAATCAATGACTAACCCTTTTTCGTTCATTGCTGACGAAACAGCACTGCCAAGATTAAAAATACCGACACTGCCATACTTTACCTTCCATTCAGGCATAGAGCTCCCCTTGGCATCGTTCTGGCGGACCACACCACGCCTGAACACACAGATATCTCCCGGAATATTGTCTTGCCAGTCCATCGAGCGGGCAGTTATAACTGAACCGTTGTCATCAGAGTAAGTAAAACGGGAGCAAGCATCAACAGCAGGAACTGCCAGACTGGTTCCGATCAACGCAGCCAATAAGATTTTTGTAAGTTTTTTCATAAATATCCCCCTTTATTTTAATTCTACTTTTAATAAATATTTCGACATTTATAATTAAAATCCTTTTTGACGCCCGCCCTGATTAAAAATTTTGACGTCAATTGACGTGACGTTTGACAAATTGCATTTGTCAGTTGTAAAATAAGCATAGAAAGAGGTGCTGCCGGTAAACGGTCAGCCCCATTATAATCAGTTTTTTGAAAAACCGCTCATGCTGGCAGGCTGTAGAGCGGTTTTTCTATGCCTTGAGGACAATGACCAACGAAATTAGTAAAACTAAAAACGTAAAAAAATCATATGTCGACATAAGCCTGTCCCCTTTCAGGGGCTGAGAATCGACCGCCTACCGTTCGGCAACACCTTGTTTGTATTTTACCACATATACGTTCTGTTTATAATATTATTTGACGTCAATTGACAGTTAGAACCATCCACCGTGCTTTGCACGGTTCCCCTTACACTTCGCCGCATTAATGCGGCTACGGAGCCAGTCTCACACGCAAATAAATTTGCGGTTCGCTTTGTCCCTTTTCAAGGAAGGACAAAATAAAGCGGGCCCCCGCAAACGTACCTAAAAATGTACGTTGAGGAAGTCCCGCCGTTGCAACAAAGTAATATTTGACACCAACAAAATTTAACACCCAAAAAGTAAGAAAAGCATCAGAACGTGGCATAGACGCGAAAGCGCTGCAATCACAAGGCGAAACGTACTCGAAATGTACGTTGACCGCAGTGATTGCAGCGCTGACAAAGTAATATTTGACAATATTAAATTAAACACCAAAACGTAAGAAACCGCACAGAGTGGTGAATATGCGAGGCGCAGCGACAAAGCCGATTGACACTAACAAAATTTATCACCGAAACCAAAGAAATCGCCGAGAATGAGTTGAAGACGAGGCGCAACGAAAGCGGGACCCCGCAAACGTACCTAAAAATGTACGTCGAGGCAACCCCACCACCATGCAAAGCATGGTCCCCCTCCCCTTTCAGGGGATGTTATTTTGAGCTGCAACAAAGGAATTTCCCACTAACAAAATTTAACACCGTAACGTAAGAAACTCGTTAGTACGAGGCGAAGACGCGAAAGCGGAGTATCTCTGAGTGGAGACGTACTCAAAAAATGTACGTCGACCGAAAGAGATACTCCGCTGACAAAGTATCATATTCGCTACTAATAAAATTTAATACCGAAACATAAGAAATCGCCGAGAATGAGCTGAAGACGAGGCGCACCGCAAGCGAAACTCCGCAAACGTACTCTAAAAATGTACGTTGAGGAAGTTTCGCGCGGAGCAACAAAGTATTCAGCCATTATCGGCGATTTCGCATTTTAGAATGCCCAGGTTATTCCGGCATTAAAATTTACTCCCCTCTGTTTCCCCTGCCATCCATTGACATTCAGATCCAGTCCGAGCCGGTTATCCTTTGTCGGCTCCTGTTTCCAGCCAAGCTCCAGCATTCCGCTGAGACCTTTCAGACTCGGGGAAGGAGTAGCCATTCCGTTATAATGTGCCGTAGCCGAACTGTCAAACTCATAATCGACAGCCAGACCGGCATAGATGCTTTCTGCTTTGCCTATCTTCTGACTCCAGCGGGCACCCAGACGCAGCTTATACGAATTTACCGGATCAAAATCATAAACATAGCCACCCCGCTTAAAGGTTACTGTGTCGCCGTTCTGATGAGAATAGAAGAACTGTCCGTAGCAATCAATATCGTGCTTTTCATCAAGCTTATAAATCCGTCCGATACCGACATGAGCCGCAATATAATTGGAAGCAGTATCATACTCATCAAGACCGTTATAATCGCCCTTCATCCGGCCAAAGCGGAGACTGCCATCATAATAAAGACCGTTTTTATATTCATTCTTGACAGCCAGACCGATACCGAGATACTGGTTTTTGCCGTTTCCATGACCATCGGTGTAAATAAAAGAATTTGTGTCAACATAACTGTCATATGTCGAACGGCCATATTCGACCAACGGTGCCAAAGTCAGTTCGCTGTCTTTGTATTTGATGATCCGGGAAAAACCAACGTTAAGACCCCATCCACGGCTGTCAACGTGTGATCCCGTTTCATACCGCATATTCGAACCGCCAAAAGCAGCAAACGGTGTAAACGCAACCGCTTTGACAACTATCGGTACTGTTTCGCCTGTTACCGTTGTTGTCCCTTCTGTACTGCTGTTCACAGCCGCAGCCTTCGCACTCACGATACCCTTAGTGACTATCAGATTGCTGGCACTGTTGATCATGATGATCTGTGCTTCACTGGTTTCAGCAAACGACTTGGATGCTTCCGACATCTTCGGATCGCCGCTGACGGTATATTTAAGATATTTTCCGTCTTCAACTGATAATGTACCTTTGACTTCGGTAA
>CALCTX010000096.1 GCA_937907035.1 uncultured Selenomonadales bacterium | reverse complement strand
TATGCAGTATTTTAAAGCCGTTGCGGATGGGCTGAAGGCACATGGATTCAAATTAGGAAAAGCGTCGACATTTGCCCCGTATTTCCCGTCAAAACCTCTTTTGGCTTTAATGCTTGCCGGTGTAGCGGCAGCGGCTGTTTTATATCTTTCTTTGGTTATTCCGAAACTCAATCAGAAACCATTATGGCAATATGCCATGTTTGTTGTGTTTGCTTTGGTTGCTGTTGTGCCGGTTTTGTTGGGACATGGAGCTAAAATTCGTTTGCTGGCTTCATTGGCCAGTGCTAATCTTTTTCCGGCTTTGGCGGTTATTTGGCAGCTTGACCGGGTTCGCGATATGAAGGATCGGGTTGATTGGAGTTTTCCACGTTTGTTGTTAATGGCTGGCGGCGCAATTCTGGTTACCGGAACGTTTGCTTATTTTGGAGCAGCTTACCTTTCCGGTGTTTTGTCTGATGTTGAATATTTCTTGGAAATTAATATTTTCCGGGGGATAAAGCTGACCTTTATATTGCCGATAATTTTGGTCGCAGTTGCCTTTTTGCAGCGCTTTGATATCTTTGACGGCAAGATGGATGATACAAATGGTGCAGGAGAACAGTTGAAAAAGATACTGGAAATGCCGGTTAAAGTTAAGACATTGGTGGTATTGTTTATGGTGCTGGTGGCGGGAGTAGTTTTTGTTGCCCGTTCCGGACACAATATGGGAATGCCGGTATCCGGTTTGGAATTGAAATTCCGGGCGTTCCTTGAGCAGGCAATGTATGCCCGTCCCCGGTCAAAGGAATTGTTGATCGGTCATCCGGCCTTTATGTTGGCAGCATTGGCGTGGTGGCGTAAATGGCCGACAATGGTGTTTTTTGCTTTGGTTTTAATAGCGACGATCGGTCAGGGATCAATGGTTGAGACTTTTGCTCATATGAGAACACCGGTCTATATGTCGTTTATGCGTGGTATTGGCGGAATTACATTAGGTGCAGTGATCGGTGCCATCTGTATGACAGCTGTTGAAGTTTGGCAGCGGATCATTATGAAAACGAATGCCAAAGGCTGATCATATGCTTTGGCAAAGGAGAAAATTATCTGATAATGAGTAATATAGTTATATCCGGATATTACGGCTCGAAAAATGCCGGCGATGAAGCAATGCTTGCAGCAATGATCGAGGTATTATCCGATATGGAGCCAAAAGTAAATATTACTGTCATTTCGGCAGACCCTGAGGATACCGTAAAGAGGCATGGCGTTAAGGCTGTGTCTTGGATGAATTTCGGCGAGATAATCGGTGCTTTGCGGCGAGCGGATATTTTACTCTCCGGTGGTGGCAGTTTGTTGCAGAATGTTACCAGTGTGCGGAGTTTATACTATTATTTGGCGATTATATGGTTGGCTCAATTTTTGAACAAGCCGGTAATGCTTTATGCACAAGGGATCGGACCGATTTACGGGCGGCTTGCCCGTCGCATTATGCGATATATTGGGAATCGGGTATCGTTTATTACAGTCAGAGATAAAGGTTCAAGGGAAGAAATCGAAAGTTTGGGAATAGACAAACCGGTTCTTGAGGTAACGGCTGATCCGGTTTTAGCGATCCATCCGGTCGACTGCAGTATCGGACGGAAAATATTGACTAAAAATAAGGCCGCCGGGGCAAAACCGACGGTTGGTATTTGTGTACGCGAATGGCGGGAATGGGAATATTATAAGGATGTTTTGGCAGTGGCAGCTGACCGGATCGTTGATGAATTTGATGCCAGGGTAATATTTGTTCCTATGCAATATCCGGAAGATGTCAAGACGGCAGAGATAATTGTTAAAAAATGCAAAAAACCTATGACGATGTTAGATGGAGAATATACGACGGCTGAGCTTATGTCAGTTATTGGCAATTTTGATCTGCTTATTTCTATTCGTTTGCATGCCTTGATATTTGCCGGGGTTATGGGAGTGCCGATGATCGGCATTTCTTACGATCCGAAAATCGACCGGTTTATGGATTCAATCGGAGAAAAATCTGTCGGTACGTTGCAGGATATTTCCGCAGAGGGACTGCTTAATGAAGTGCGCCGGAAATGGAATTATCGGGAAGAATTTCAGAAAAAGAACAATGAACTTATGGGCAGACTCAGAGTGTTGGCGACCAAAAATGCTGAGGTTGCTCTTGAATTGATAAAAATATCGCATAAATGAGAGAGCCTGGAAGCAGTCTCTCTCATTTGTGTATTCAAATATAATGGGGAAGGGTTTGATATTTGATGATTCACATGAGTGGAGTATCAAAAGTTTATGAAAATGGAGTACACGCGCTCGATAATATCAATGTTGATATTGAAAAAGGTGAATTTGTCTTTATCGTTGGTCCTTCAGGGGCCGGGAAATCGACTTTTATCAAGATGTTATTTCGGGAAGTGCTGCCTTCTGCAGGAAACTTGTTGGTAAACGGAAAAGATGTTATTCATATGGAACAGGCAGAGGTTCCTTATTTGCGCCGCGGGTTAGGTGTAATTTTCCAAGATTATCGGTTGTTGCCGGAAAAAACAGTTTATGAAAACATTGCTTTTGCCATGCAAGTTATCGAAGCACCGCGTCGTATCATGCAGCGCAGTGTTAACAATGTACTGGACGTGGTTGGACTGCGGGATAAATATAAATGTTTTCCGTCGCAGTTGTCCGGTGGTGAGCAACAGCGAGTAGCAATTGCCCGGGCTATCGTTAATCAGCCATCAGTAGTGATAGCTGATGAGCCTACCGGTAATCTCGATCCGGATAATTCCTGGGAAATTATGAATATTTTTAAACGGATAAATGAGGCTGGGACAACAATAGTTATGGCTACGCATGATAAAACAATAGTTGATACAATGAAAAGACGGGTTATTGCAATAGAAAACGGGAAGATTGTTCGCGATGAAGAAGAGGGGGGATACGGTTATGAAGCTGGGGACAAGTGAGTATGTTATTCGGGAAACATTTTTGTCGCTTCGCCGTAATAATTGGATGACAGTAGCATCAATTGGTGCGGTTACAGTCTCTCTTTTTATTTTCGGTATGTTTTTGATAATAATTTTTAATATGGATAAGATCGTATCTTCCATTGAGTCACAAGTCCAGGTGAGTGTTTATTTGCAGGACGGATTAAAGCAATCTGATATCAAAAATATACAGGAAGAAATCGAAGGAATGCAGGGAATACAAGATGTTTATTATATCAGCAAGAAGGAAGCACTTGTCCGCTTTAAAGAACGTTTAGGGGATCAGAAGTTTTTGCTCGATGCGTTAGGAGATACTAATCCTTTGCCGGATTCATTTGAAGTAACAGTAAAGCAGACCGAGATGGTAAAAACAGCCGCAGAATCTATTGCTCAATTGAATGGGGTCGAGGAGACAAAATATGGACAGGATGTGGTTAAACATCTTTTTGATATCACACGTATTTTGAGATTTGTCGGTATAGCGATTTTGTTAGTATTGGCGGCATCTGCACTCTTTATTATTGCCAGTACCATCCGGCTGACAGTTTATGCCCGGCGGACAGAAATTGCCATTATGAAATATGTTGGTGCAACGGATTGGTTTATTCGTTGGCCGTTTATTTTAGAAGGTATGGTTATGGGATTTTTCGGAGCGTTGGTGGCGGCGGTTATTTTGCGGTTCGCATATAGTTTTTTGGCTGCGAAAGTGTATAGTATACTGGCATTTTTCCCATTGATCCCGGTATTTCCCTTCATGAATTATTTAGCCGTGTTCATTTTGATCAGCGGAATGGTCATTGGAGCGATCGGCAGTACGTATTCCATTAAACGATTCTTGAAAGTTTAAGGGCGGTGTGTTCATTATGAAAGACAGACAGTTTTTCATAGCGTTGCTGCTGGCTGGCTTATTGGTGCTGGGACAGTTTCAGGGAATCGTTTTTGCCGAAGAATCGTTAGAACAAAAGCTTGAACGATTGCAAAATGAAGCTTATGAGCAGCAATTGAAAACGGAGAAAGCGCAAGAAAAGGTGGATACAGTCTCTGAACAATTGCGTCGGATCCAGGCTGATGTGGATGAGGCGGAGAATGAGTATCGGCGGGTTCAGAAAGATCTTGATGAAACCGATAAGAAAATATTGGAAAACAAAGCTCTGTTGGTAGCGACAGAACAGAAGCTGGCAAGCAAAAACAAGTTTTTGCGGCGGCGGATTCGGGAAATTTATATTCATGGCCGGTTGAATTTTGTTGATGTTTTATTTGGCGCGAAGAGTTTTTCTGATTTTATGACGCGGATGGATCTTTTTAAGCGGATCATAAAATATGATTTTGATCTTATTCAGCAAGTTATAAAAGACAGGGCAGTAATTGTCGCCGCTAATAATGAGTTGGAAAAATCGCGAATAAAGCAAGAAGAATTGGTAGCTGAAGCGGATAAACAATTGGCAATTTTAATGACTAAAAAAGCTGATAAGGACCGTTTGCTGGAGAAGGTCGTATATGATCGGGATACAGCTGAACAGTTCTATCAGGAGTTGTTGGCAGCATCGCAGGAAGTAGAGATGCTCATTCGTCAAAAGACGAGCAAAGATGGGCCGAAACCTTCCGGCGCCGGAGCGATGACGTGGCCGATTTATGGCGAGATCACGTCAGATTTTGGTTGGCGTGGACATCCGATTTATGGAGATTCCAGATTTCATAGTGGGCTTGATATTTCCGGCGATTACGGGGAGCCGGTTTGTGCAGCAGCTGACGGAGTGTGCATTTATTCGGATTGGATCAGTGGATATGGCTATGCGGTAATTCTCGATCATGGTGGCGGAGTTTCTACCCTTTATGGTCATAATGAAGATTTAATAGTTACAGAAGGACAATATGTAAAACGAGGGGACATTATTGCGTTATGTGGGTCAACGGGTAATTCCACCGGACCGCATTGTCATTTTGAAGTTCGTGAAGATGGCGAACCGGTAAGTCCGTATTCGTATTTGCCATGAGAGACAGGTGAGACAGGTGAAATTTGGCACTAAAAAAGGTTGCTTGCTCGGTTTTGCCGGGGGTGTGTTTTTTACCGTTGCTGTAATCATAGGCGGAATTGCGTGGCTTATTAATGGCGATTTGCCGGCAATTGTTAATATGGCACGGTTATTGGCCGCTCATTATTTTGTGCAGTCGTATTTCGTCAATGAAATAGATGACAATAAGCTGACCGATGGCGCAATTGCCGGGATGGTCAATGCTCTTGGAGACCAGCATTCGCGATATCTTGATAAGAAGATGTATCAAGATCTGAAGAATCATACGGAAGCATCCTTTGGCGGAATAGGGATTGTAATGGGATTTCGTGATAAAAAAGTCACCGTAATGAGTGTTATGGAAGGAACACCCGGAGAAGCAGCCGGATTGAAAACCGGTGATGAGATATTGGCGGTAGATGGAACGAATGTCAGGGATTATCAGCCTGATGAAGTAGCGTTGCATATCCGGGGGGAGATTGGAACCAAAGTTGTGCTGACTGTAGCCCGGGAAGGGGCAGAACCAACTGATTATACTATCGAACGGGCTAATATACATGTAAAGACAGCTGCGGGAAAGTTACTTGATGATAAGATCGGTTATATAAGGATATCTTCCTTTGCAGACAAGACAGCGGAAGAATTTGCTGCCAGTTACAAAGAATTGGAAGAACAGGGTATGAAGGCCTTGGTAATTGATGTCCGGGAGAATCCCGGCGGATTGGTGACCAGCTGTGTGGAAATTGCCGAAAAAGTTGTTCCTGAAGGCAATATAGTTTCTGTATTGCATCGCGATGGAACAAAAGAGGAATATCTATCAAAGTTGAAAGAACAGAAATATCCGATAGCAGTTTTGATAAATGGCAACAGTGCCAGTGCTTCGGAAATTTTATCCGGTGCTTTGCAGGATACAGGAGCGGCTGTTCTTGTCGGAACCAAGTCATATGGAAAAGGGTCTGTTCAAGCGGTATTTCCTTTAGGGTCCGGGGATGCGATGAAATTGACCGTTGCCAAATATTATACGCCAAGCGGGCGCAGTATTGACGGAACCGGAATCGAACCGGATGTTAAGGTCGAACTGCTTGAAGGAACTTTAGCTGATCTGCAGTTGGAAAAAGCAATAGAATTGCTCAGAGAGAAAATAAAATAAGCAAAAAAATACGCGCAACAGTTCAAAAACTGTTGCGCGTGATTTTTTGCCGTTATTCGTCTTTGGTTGATACGGAATAAACATGGGTGTTCTGACTATGCATGATCTGAGCAGCTTCAGCCGGTACACCGTCATCAGTATAAACGGAATCGACAGCTGATAACGGGAATAAAGCCACAACACCGGTCTGGGAGAATTTTGGTGATTCGGTGAGAATGATGACATGACGGGCATTTTCGCTCATGGTGCGGATCGCTTCCGCCCGCATCAGGTTGTTGCTCATAAAACCGTTTTTATTGAATCCGTCAGTACCGACAAAAAGCTTATCAACATAAAAATCTTGGACGCATTTTTTGATCATAGGACCAACCATAACCTGTGATTCGTTCTGATATTCGCCACCCAGCAATATTACGTGGGCACTCGGCGATTTACGGACAAACGCGGCGATAAAAGCAGAATTTGTGATGATAGTTACATCACGACGGTTCATAGCCAATTCTTCCGCTAATAACGTACAGCAGGAACCGGATTCGATCATTACGGTTTCCCCGTTGTGAACAGTCTCTGCTGCCCGGAGTGCAATGCGGCGTTTTGTTTCATAATTGAAAGAAAGATGATTAGCAATATCATCGCTTTGGGCCATGGCAGCAAAACCATGTTCCCGACGCAACAGGCCCATTACCTCAAGTGAACTGAGATCTTTGCGGATCGTTACTTCGGATACGTTAAGGACTTTTGCCAGTTCTGTGACAGCGATGCGTTTTTTATTGTTTACCAAATTTAACAATTTTGTATGGCGGATATGCATAAAAAATCCTCCTGATAGTAATAATTTTCTTTTTTGAAATACTTTATTTTCGCGAATAATTATATCATATATCATAAAATAAATAAAGACTATGTTTTCAAATGAAATAAAAGTGAAAACAAAAAGCACCCGCTGTAAATGAGCGGGTGCTTTTATAGCAAAGTTCCTTAAGCGTTAGCCTTACGGAATTTATCCATGAAATCAGCTAACAATTCAACGCCTTCATACGGCATCGCATTGTAAATAGAAGCGCGCATGCCACCGACACTGCGATGACCTTTTACGCCACAAAGTTTTTGAGCTTTGGCTTCATCGACAAATTTCTTTTCCAAGTCTTCACTCGGCAAACGGAAAGTTACGTTCATAAACGAACGACTGTCTTTATCGGCATGTCCTTTATAGAAACCATTGGAGTTGTCGATTGCGTCATAAAGAAGTTTAGCTTTCTTGGCATTGCGTTCTGCCATTACAGCCAAACCACCCTGTGCTTTGATCCAGGCTGCAGTTTTGCCGACCATATAGATACAGAATGCCGGCGGCGTATTGTAAAGAGAATCTTTATCAAGATGAGTGAAATAACGGAACATTGTCGGAATGGTTGCAACTTTGTTATTGAGGAAATCTTTTTTAGCGACAACCACTGTTACACCGGCCGGACCGAGATTTTTCTGTGCGCCGGCATAAATAAAGGTGAATTTTTTGAAGTCGATCGGACGGGAAAGGAAATCGGACGACATATCAGCAATAAGCGGAACAGAACCGGTTTCCGGAATATAATGATATTCGGTACCGTAAATTGTATTATTATAGCAAACATGCAGATACGCAGCGTCATCAGAAAGCTTTATCTCATCCTGTGTCGGGATGTGACGGAAATCCACATCTTCGCTTGAAGCGGCAATATGACCGACACCGAGGATTTTTGCTTCTTTATAAGCTTTTTCGGCAAAGCTGCCGGAAACAACGTAATTTCCTTTTTTGCCATCCAAAGCGAAGTTCATTGGTATCATAGCAAACTGAGTGCTGGCACCGCCCTGAAGGAAAAGGACTTCATAATCATCGCCGAGTCCCATGAGATCTTTGATATCGGCTTTAGCTTTTGCTAATACGGCTTCGAATTCTTTAGCCCGGTGACTTATTTCGATGATAGACATTCCACTGTTGCCAAAGTTCAGGAATTCTGCCTGAGCCTCTTTGAGTACATCGATTGGCTGTGTAGCCGGGCCGGGATTAAAATTGTAAACACGATTTGCTTCCACGTTGAAAACCTCCTAAAATAATCTGCACAAAATATGCGGTAGTTCTGCACATTTCAATTGTGTTAATTCTACCCCTGACAAACATCAATCGTCAAGCAGAAAATTTAGCAGAAAACGGTCATTTGTACAAGAATGTTTTTATGAAAGATACACTTGAATTTTTATAGCGGATTTTATATAATAGATGTGTTGATTTTGGAGAATTTGATGTATGATGTATTAAGTTAATAATAAAAGGAGAGAAAATCATGAAAGTATTAGCAGCAGATGGTGTATCAACAAAAGGTATAAGCCTGCTTCAGGATGCAGGTTTTGAAGTAGTCATTAAGGATAAACTTCCGGCAGATGAATTATTGGCGATCATTCCGGATTTTGATGCTTTGATAGTACGTTCTGCGTCTAAGGTTACAGCAGAGGTTATCAATGCCGGTAAAAATTTGAAGATCATCGGTCGTGCCGGTGTCGGTGTAGATAATATTGATGTTCCGGCAGCTACGGCACGTGGTATTATTGTTATCAATTCTCCGGGCGGCAACACGATTGCAGCTACAGAGCATACTATGGGTATGATGCTTGCTTGCAGCCGTCATATTCCGATTGCTAACGAGACGACTCAGAAGGGCGAATGGAATCGTAAAAAGTATGTCGGCGTTGAGCTTCGCGGCAAGACGATCGGTATTGTTGGTCTCGGCCGTATCGGTGCCGGTATTGCAAAGCGCTGTGCTGCTTTTGATATGCGGGTTATCGGTTATGATCCGTATGTAAATGAGGAACGGGCAGCTTCTATGGGCGTTAAGCTGATGGACCTTGATGGTATAATTGCAGAATCTGATTTTATTACTGTTCATATGCCGCTTACTCCGGAAACGAAGAATATGTTCAATAAGGACAATATTTGCAAAATGAAGAAGGGCGTTCGCCTTATCAACTGTGCGCGTGGCGGGATCATCAACGAGCAGGATTTGGCCGATGCAGTTAAGTCCGGACAGGTTGCCGGCGCGGCGATCGATGTATTTACCAGCGAGCCGTTGGAAGAAAATCATCCGCTTCGTGGTGTACCGGGCATAGTTCTTACTCCGCATCTCGGTGCATCTACCGAAGAAGCACAGATTGGTGTATCGGTTGATGTAGCCGAGGGTATCTGTGCAGCTTTGAAGGGTGAACCGGTAATGACAGCTGTAAATATGGCACCGGTTTCTGCTCAGGTTATGGATGTTATCAAACCGTTCTTTGACATTGCTGACCGTCTCGGCTGTATGGTAGGCGCTTTGGCTGATGGAGCTGTAAAGTCGGTTGAGGTAGAATACACCGGCGGGATTGCCGATGTTAATACAAAGCTGTTGACTACGGCAGTAATTAAAGGTATGTTGGCACCAATCCTTCAGACAAGTGTTAACTTTGTCAATGCACCTGGTTTAGCTAAGGAGCGCAATATTGCCATTCGTGAAGTAAGTAACAAGGAAACTGCCGGTTTTGCAAACCTTATTACTGTAAAAGCTGAAACTGACAATAAGCCGGTTGTTTTGCAGGGTGCGTTGTTCGGTGGCGAGAGCAGGATCGTTTCGATCAATGGATATCGGGT
>CALCTX010000095.1 GCA_937907035.1 uncultured Selenomonadales bacterium | reverse complement strand
AATTAAAGGTAAACGGCGCGATTACCTCGCCACCGGTTGATTGAAAAACGAAGGTTGTTCCCCAAAGAAGTGCCGCCCCTAAAAGAGCGGCTGCGTTTATTATTGGTATATTATTCATTAAGTATTTTATTTTCCTTTACAACAATGATTAAAAAGCAAGAATCTTATACAACTCTAAAACGAGTCCGCCCATTACCGCTGAACCGATTTGTCCGGCAACATTAGCACCGGCAGCATGCATGAGAATGAGATTGCCCCGGTCTTCAGCGGCAGCCATTTTCTGAACGACACGTGAAGCCATCGGAAAAGCCGAAATACCGGCAGCACCGATCATAGGGTTTATTTTGTTTTTCAAAAATAAATTGGCAAATTTGGCAAATAGCACTCCGCCGGCTGTATCGCCGATAAAAGCCAGCAATCCGATTGCAAGTATCATGATCGTTTCCGGTTTGACGAAATATTCCGCCCGCATACTGAATGACATCGTGATACCTAACAGCAAAGTTATCAGGTTAGCTAATTCATTTTGTGCTGACATTGACAATTCGTCAAGAACGCCCGATTCACGAAGCAGATTGCCAAACATAAGAAAACCGACCAACCCGATTGACATCGGAGCGATAATACCTGAAATAAAGGTAATGAGTATCGGGAAAATTATCTTTTCTTTCTTCGTTACCTCTTTACTGCTGTATTGCATATGAATACAGCGTTCTTTTTTTGACGTCAGAAATTTGATGACCGGCGGCTGAATTATCGGCACCAAAGCCATATATGAATAAGCCGCAACCGCAATCGGGCCCATGTATTTAGACTGCAATATCTGCGAAACTAAGATTGGCAATGGTCCGTCAGCTGCACCGATTGTACCGATAGAAAATGCATCGTTGAGATCAAAACCTAATGCCAAAGATACAGCAATGGCCAAAAAGATACCAACCTGCGCCGCCAAACCGAATATAAAAAATACCGGCTGCGTTAAAAGCGGCGTAAAATCAATCATCGCCCCTACTCCGATAAATAAGATTATCGGAAAAGCTTCTGACGATTCGATACCAACGTTATAGAGCCATTCTATAATACCGGCAACTTTGCCGATACCGTCGATCTCCTGATCGACAGCTCCGGAAAGCGGCAGATTTACCAAAATCGCACCAAAGCCCATTGGTAAAAGCAAAGCCGGTTCGTATCCTTTTTTTATTGCCAGATAGATCAGCAAAGCCCCGACAAAGTACATAACAATTTGTTCGGGAGTGATCAAAAAGAGATTCATTATCTATTTCACCTTTCAAATTAAAATTACTACTTTAGCACCCTGCAAAAAACTGCTCTCCATATTGGCGCCGAGAACAGTATTGGCATCAGTGTCGCTTAATATTATTGTACCCGGCTCAATTGTCAACGGTTTAACCAGTAATGGATTATCACCTGCTTTTACAGCAGAAGC
>CALCTX010000094.1 GCA_937907035.1 uncultured Selenomonadales bacterium | reverse complement strand
CCAAACCGGACCGGGATCTGGCGGAGATTGCAGATATCCGGACACGGCGGCGCAATGATTATCCCTGGTGTCCGCTGTGTTGTGAGAATGAAGGCTATGCCGGCAATGCGCATCGGGAAGCGCGCCGGACTTTGCGGCTGATATCATTGGAATTGGCCGGCCGGCGGTGGTATTGGCAATTTTCGCCGTATCTCTATTATCCGGAGCATTCGATATTGCTGGCGGCAGAACATGTTCCGATCAATGTTTCCCGGGAAACGTTCCGGGTGATGATGGAATTTTTGACGAAATTCCCGCATTATTTTATTGGATTAGGGGCAGATCTGCCGATTTTAGGCGGTGCTTTGCAAGCCCACGGACATTTTTTGACCGGCAGCTGTCATTTTCCGATTGAGGAAGCTCCGTTTGAAAAAGAATATACTTATCCGGGCTTTGAAACGGTCAGGACCGGCCGGCTTCACTGGCAGCCGTCGGTTATCCGCTTGCGGTCCGCAGATGTGCAGCGGCTGACGGTACTTGCAGATAAGATCCGCCGGGCCTGGAGCTGCTATACGGACAAAAATGTTTCCTTGCTGGCCGAAACTGACGGCGTACCGCATCATACCATGACGGCGGTTGCCCGGCGGCGCGGAGAGGAATATGAACTGGATCTCGTACTGCGCAGCAATCTGCAGACAAAAGAGCGGCCGCGGGGCGTATTTTTCCAGAAGGATGAATTGCGGCATATCAAGAAGGAACCATTAGGGATTACCGAGGTTCAGGGCTTGGAGATTTTGCCGCCGCGCCTGATGCAGACCATGAACGAAGTCCGGGAAGAGCTGCTGCGCGGTTCAACCGATATTGAAGATATCCGGTCGATCAGCAAGCATAATGACTGGTATAAAAATATCCGGGCCGAATACCCGGACCTCAGTGACGACATAATCGATGGCATCATGCATGATGAGATCGGCAAGGTGTTTATTGAGACCTTGGATGATATCGCGGTTTTCAAAAGAGATGCCAAAGGCCTGCGGGCGTTTGATAAATTTATGAGGAGTGTCTGAATATGAGCATTTTGATCTGTGGCGGAGCCGGATATATTGGCTCTCATGCGGTGCGGTATTTTATTGAACAGGGCGAAAAAGTGATCGTAGCTGACAATCTTTCAACCGGTCACCGGGCTGCGGTTTCGGCCGGAGTGCCGTTTTATCAGGGCGATATCCGGGAAGCGGCATTTCTCGATAAGATATTTACGGAAAATGAAATAGAAGCGGTCATTCACTTTGCCGCTTATTCACTGGTTGGCGAAAGCATGACCAAGCCATTGCAATACTTTAATAACAATGTTTACGGAATGCAGGTCCTGTTAGAAGCAATGGAACGGCATCAGGTCAAAAAGATCGTCTTTTCTTCTACAGCGGCAGTTTATGGCGAGCCGGAGCAGCTGCCGATCAAAGAGACGGATCGTACTTTGCCGACCAATACCTATGGCGAGACCAAACTCACGATGGAAAAAATGATGAAATGGGTCAGTCAGGCCAGCGATATCCGTTATGTATCGCTGCGCTATTTCAATGCGGCCGGAGCAGCTGATGACGGTACGATCGGTGAAGACCATAAGACCGAGACACATCTGATCCCGCTTATTTTGCAGGTTCCGTTGGGCAAGCGCAAGGCGATCACGGTATTTGGCAATGACTATCCGACTCCGGACGGTACCTGTCTGCGCGATTATATTCATGTCAATGATCTGGCATCCGCTCATCTTTTAGCGTTGGAGCATCTGCGGCGTGGCGGGGCCAGTGATATCTTTAATTTAGGCAATGGCACGGGATTTTCTGTGCAGGAAATGATCATCGAAGCCGCTTTTGCTACCGGCAAGGATATAGCCGTCGAGCATGGAGCGCGGCGGGCCGGTGACCCGGCGCAATTGATCGCATCCAGTGAAAAGGCCCGGAAAATTTTGGGCTGGCAGCCGCAGTACACTGATGTCGGCCGGATAATAAAAACAGCCTGGACCTGGCACAAATCTCATCCGAACGGATATGAGGATTAAAAAATAGTATTTTGTAAGGGACTGTCGCATTAAACTGCCGTCATGCCGGACCTGATCCGGCATCTCCTTGTTAATGGCAATGAATAAGGGGATTCCGGGTCGGAGCCCGGAATGACGAGAAGAATATCAGCTTAATGCGACAGTCCCTTTTTGAGTTTTCAGGGCAGGATTTTGGCAATCAGTGCCGAATAGTAATAAATAGTTTGGAGGGATACTGATGCAGAAAGTGCGTAAAGCAATAATTCCTGCAGCGGGACTTGGGACCAGGTTTTTGCCGGCGACCAAGGCCCAGCCGAAAGAAATGCTGCCAATTGTTGATAAACCGGCAATCCAGTTTATTGTTGAGGAAGCAGTTGCTTCCGGAATTGAAGAGATTCTTATTATTACCGGCCGTAATAAGCGGGCGATTGAGGATCATTTTGACCGTTCATTGGAATTAGAACTGACATTAAAAGAGCATGGAAAATATGATCTTCTTAATCTGGTTCAGGAAATTGCCGATGTGCAGATCCATTATATCCGGCAAAAGGAGACAAAAGGACTCGGCCATGCAGTCCTTTGTGCGCGCCAGTTTGTCGGGAATGAACCGTTTGCCGTTATGCTCGGTGATGATATTGTTGATGCCGAGGTGCCGTGTTTGGAGCAGCTGATCAATGTGTATGACGATTTTGGCGGTTGTGTATTAGGTGTTCAGACAGTGCCGAAAGATAAAGTATCGAGCTATGGTATTGTTCAGCCAAAAGCGATAAAACCCAATGTCTGGCAGGCGCTGACTTTGGTGGAAAAACCTAAACAGGAAGAGGCTCCGTCGGATTTGGCGGTTTTGGGCCGGTATATATTAAAGCCGGAGATATTTGATCTGCTGGCAGATACACAGCCGGGTGCGGGCGGGGAAATTCAGCTCACTGATGCAATTTGTGCTCTGGCTAAGAAAGAGCCGGTCTATGCTTATAATTTCCAAGGACGCCGTTATGATATCGGCGATAAGGAAGGATTTTTGGAAGCTACTGTCGAGCAGGCGCTGAAACGTCCTGATCTGCGGGATAAATTTATGGCGTATTTGTTAAATTCAGTTGGTCCGATGCTTAAGTAAGCCTGGGAGGGAACGGAATGAAACTCAAATCCGGTTTTGAATTTAATTACGGCAATATGTATGGTGAAGGGAAGGTAACCGACACGGATATAGCCTCGCTTGCTGACAAAATAACCGCTGCAGCTGCGGCAGTTGATCAGATGCGGGTGACAGGGGAAGTGCGGGGGCATTTATCTAAGGACGGAAATCCGGAGAAAGTGCTGTTTTCTCAATTGCCATATATTGCAGCCGGTAATCTTAATTCACCGGATTCAATAGCTAAGCTTAAAGAGTTCGGAGCAACGGTCAGAAACAATGCAGATGTTGTAGTATCGTTGGGGATTGGTGGGTCGTATTTAGGAAATAAAGTACTGTTTGATGTAAATTGCGGAGAGTTTTGGAATCAGTTGCCGGACAAGAGAGACGGCTGGCCGGAAATTTATTTCAGCGGTAATAACATCGATCCGCGGCGGACAACGGAACTCATTGACTGTTTAAAACGAAAAGCGGAAATTATCCGTACTCATCAGCAGCGGTCGATGAAAATTTTGTTGTTGCTTATTTCCAAGTCCGGGAGTACACTTGATACGATGTCTAATTTCCTGGTCATGCAGGAAGCATTGCAGAATGAGGCTGCTATAGAGTTGGAAGTTGTCGCGGTTACCGATCCGGATGAAGAGAACCCGACTCTGCTCAAGCGGTTGGCCATGCAGAACGGGTGGCGGACATTTGCAGTTCCGGACGGGATTGGCGGAAGATTTTCCGTGTTTTCCGAAGTCGGGTTATCACTCGCAGTTTGTTTCGGTTTTGATGTTGACGGATTTTTGGCCGGGGCCCGGGCTATGGATGAGGCGTGCCGGGGGGATAAGGTCGAGGATAATCCGGCCTTGATGAACGCGGTTTTGAAATATCTGGCCGGGGAAAAATACGGAAGGGATATAGAAGTTTTGATGCCGTACGGTGATTATTTGAAATCACTGGCTGAATGGTATATTCAGTTGTTGGCAGAATCGTTGGGCAAGACTAAAGCCCGGAGCGGACAGGATGTTTATTATGGCCGGACTCCGATCGTTGCGGTCGGGACGACGGATATGCATGCGCAGACCCAGCAGCATCAGGAAGGAAAGCTCAACAAAGTTGTTCAGTTTGTCCGGGTAGTTGATTGGGAAGCTGATCGGGTGATCCCGGATTTATATCCGGAGGAAGAGAAATTGTCGGCAATGGCCGGAGTTACGATGGCAGAAGCTTTAGATGTTGCCAGACTTTCTAATGAGCGGGCTTTGGCAGGAAACGGCCGGTTTTCGGCATTGTTTTCTTTGCCGGAACTGAACGCTTTCCATTTGGGAGAGCTGATGTATCTGTTGGCGTTGTCGGTAGCTTATGAAGGAGAACTGGCTGATGTTGATGCATTTGATCAGCCGGGCGTTGAAGCTTATAAAAGGATAATGGGGCCGGAACTGGCGGCCCGAAAAAAGAAAAAATGAAATATACTGATGCAATACAAAAAGTGCGTTGCCGCTGCCGTTCCTTAGTGCAGGGGATTCCCCGCCAAGGCCGGCAGTTTATTTTGCCTGTTTTTATGACGATCATCGGCGGGGTGGTTTGCTGGCTGGTCATTCCGGCAGGAACTGATCCGGCAGTGATCTCGTCAAATGACAAAAAGGCTGCTCCGGTAAAAGATGTGATCACGGTCGGAAATGGACAGCAGATCAGCCGGGCGATGGTAAATGATCCGTTTTTGCCGGCCGGTAAAAAGCCCGGACCGGCAGATAAGACCAAAACAGTTATCGCGAAAAATCACACAGCAGAGCAGTTAAAACTTACCGGGATAATTGCCGGCAAGGATAATTCACAGGCGATAATCGTCCGGGGAAAAGAATCGCTGGTCATTGCCTGTGGGGAAAGTCATAGCGGAATTACATTATTGACCGTTGATGAAGATGCCGGGATGGTAACGGTTGATGATGGAAATGCAGAGCGGGCATTATATCTTGGGAGGTAACGGGTTGAAACAAAAAAATATTCTATTGGTATTCTGTTTTTGGTTGATGTTTCTGCAAACGGCAGCAGCGTCTGCTGTCAGTATGCAGGTGGTTGATGGCGATATCCGCAGCGTTATTGCAGCTGTTGCCAGAATTGGCGGGCTGGGTGTTATTGTCGATGACAGCGTACAGGGGAAAATTACGGTAATGCTGAACGATGTTGAACCGCAGGAGGCTTTGCGGTCGATTGCCGAAGCCCGGTCATTGGTTTTGGAAGAAAAGGACGGATTGGTCCTTATTTCTTCGGCGTATGAAACCAGTCGGGGGTTGTATTCACCGCATATTTTTGTGTTAAACTATGCAGATTTGGAAACTGTCCGGGAGGCAGTAAAAATTTCATTAAATCGGGCAGGATTTTTGCAAAATAACAAGAATATAGAAAAAAGGACAATATCCGACAAAGGTACTAAACAGGAAATCGAAGAAACAGAAAGATTGCAAACTGATGCAGCAACTAATTCGCTCATTCTTTACGGAACTGCTTTAGAAGCGGAGGCAGCACAGAAAATAATTGCTGCGCTCGATGTCCCGACCAGGCAGGTATCGCTTGAGGCTAAAGTCATTGCTATACAGAAGGATGCTGCTAAAAATCTGGGTATTGAATGGGAATGGTCCAAGTTGCCGCAATATCCGGATTATACAACCTCGACGGAAAGTGTCCGCCGGGTAGTGGTAAATGCTGATGGATCGTATCAGACAGTTACAGAAGATGTCCCTAAGACAACAGTTACCAGGCACAGGTCGATCGGGGAGTCGATACCGGGCATTATCAGTTTCGGGCGCAGTCCGGAGGGACACCCGTTTGAGTTTTATTATGCAGCCACGATCAACGCGTTGATAAGTGACGGCAAGGCAACTGTGCTGGCCCGGCCGAATGTAACTACATTGCAGGGAAAAGAAGCCGTTATTAATATCGGTGGAGAGGTGCCGGTTCCAAAAGTTTCAACAACTAATTCGGCGACAACGACGTCGATTGAATATAAACAAGCAGGAATAATACTTCGCTATACGCCACGGATTAATCCTGACGGGGAGATCACAGCCGAGGTTCATACGGAGGTAAGTTCGCCGATGTATGTCGATGCTTTAAAAGCTTATCGGTTTAACAAGCGATCAGCCGATACGACGGTCCGGCTGAAGGATGGAGAAACAATGGTTATTGGCGGCCTGATCGGCAGTGAAGAAACCAGGGTTTTGTCAAAAGTTCCGTTCCTGGGTGATCTGCCGGTTTTGGGAGCATTGTTCCGCAATGTAAAGAACAGCAAAACCGATTCAGAAGTGATGATATTTCTTACGGCAAAAATATTGTCGTGAGAAATCAAATGAGGAGTGCAAAGAAGATGTCAATTAAAATTTTGATCGCTGATGATCATGCTTTATTAAGGCAAGGGATAAAGCGTGTCCTTAACTTTGAAGACGATCTTGAGGTTGTCGGAGAAGCTGAAGACGGGCAGGAAGCGTTGGCCAGAACATTGGTTTTGCAACCGGATATTTTATTATTGGATATCAATATGCCGGGAATCAGCGGGTTGGAAGTTACGAAGCAGCTGCAGGCGGCAAGATCAAAGACCAAGATAATAATTCTGACGATCCATGACGGCGAAAATTATGTGTTGGAGCTTTTGAAGAACGGTGCTTTGGGATATTTGCTCAAAGATGTTGAACCATCGATGCTCATACAGGCAATTCATGTAGTAAATGAGGGCAATGCGTTTGTTTATCCGGCATTGGCAGAGCGGATATTTGGCGGCTTGTCCGGAGATGATGATGTTACTGAAAAGGCCCGGGAGTTATGGAATGAGAGCCGGGCGTCACGGCTTACAACGCGGGAACTTGATGTTCTGGCTTGTATCGCAAAGGGGTTTTCCAATCAGGATATTGCGCAGGCGTTGTTTGTCAGTGAAAAGACGGTCAAAAACCATTTGACTAATATTTTCCGCAAGCTGCATGTAAATGACCGGACTCAGGCTCTTATTTATGTGCTGCGCAATCGGATAGTATCAATTGATTGATGTATAACTACGGCTGTTGCAGTTCGGTGAAAACTGCTGACAGCCGTTTTTCTTTAAGGAGAAGAACATGAAAATATTTACCAATGATTGGGCTGACTTTTTGGACGAGGAAATGAAGAAACCATATTATCAGGAACTACGGCAATTTTTGATCAATGAATACCGGACACAACAGATTTTTCCGGATATGTATGCAATATTTAACGCACTTCATTATACGAGTTATGCCGACACTAAGGTCGTGATCTTGGGACAGGATCCCTATCATGGCGACGGGCAGGCACATGGATTGTCATTTTCCGTGCAGCCGGGAATACAGCCTCCGCCCTCGCTGATCAATATTTTTAAAGAACTGAATACCGATTTAGGCTGTACGGTACCGAATAATGGCTGTTTAAAGCCTTGGGCAGAGCAAGGCGTATTGCTCTTAAATGCAGTTCTGACAGTGCGGGCACATAAAGCTTTTTCTCATCAGGGAAAAGGGTGGGAGCAGTTTACGGACCATATTATTGAACTTCTGA
>CALCTX010000093.1 GCA_937907035.1 uncultured Selenomonadales bacterium | reverse complement strand
CGGTTCATAGCTTTCTTCAAAGGCAACTTTAATTTCACCGATTTCACTGCGGGCGGGTACTTTATACTGCATTAAGGAATTGGTTTGCAGGCGTCCTTCTTTGGAGAAGCAGACATCTTCAGTAAGTGCCATGCCAATTCCCTGAACGGCAGCACCTTCGAGCTGGACACGGGCAAGTGCTGTATTGATTACAGTACCGCAATCAGCGGCAATATTGTATTTGACGACTTTGGTTTTTCCGGTATCAGGGTCGATTTCGACTTCCGCAACACAGGCAGTGTATGGTGGCGGTGCCAACGGCGATACGGAAGCTTCGGTTGCCATAAGGGCAGTATTGCCACCACATTCAACCGCATAGGCAAGCTCGGTAAGGGTCATTTGTTTTCCTTTATCCGGCCAGCTGATCGTTGTGCCGTCAAATTCGGCAGATTCAGCATCACAACAGAGTTTTTCTGCGGCAACCGCGATCATTTTTTGCAGCAGGGCATCACAGGCCTTTATCGTTGCCCGACCGGTCAGGTAAGTGGTGCTGGAGGCGTAAGAACCGGTATCATAAGGGGAAATATCGGTATCAACGCCATGAACAACAATGTTATCGGTACTGCACATCAGACGTTCGGCAGCAATCTGGGCAAGAACGGTATCGCAGCCGGTACCCATGTCGGCGGCACCGATTCCCATAGCGTAGAACCCGTCGTCATTCAGCTTGATAGTAACGGCAGCGGTATCGACATTGGATATACTGGATCCTTGCATAGCAATAGCCAGACCTTTTGCACGGAGTTTGCCGTTGGGGAGCTTACGGACTAACGGTTCTTTGTCCCAGTTCCCAAGTTCTTTGACTTTCTGCAAACAACGGTCAAGGGAACACGAGGTACATGGGTCGCCGTAGTGAGCTGGCATGATCTCGCCTTCTTTGACGATATTCATTTCGTGGAGTTTCATCACATCTATGTTCAGTTTATGGGCGAGCATATTCATAGCCGATTCAACGGCAAAGGTACTTTGCGGTACGCCAAAACCACGATATGCTCCACCCGGCTGGGTGTTGGTATAGACAATGGTGTAGTTGAAGACACTGGCCTCAGTTCTGTTGTAAAGCGGCAAAGTTTTGCGGCCGGTAAGCTCAAGAGTTGTTGTACTGTGCTCGCCATAAGCACCAGCATTCCAGAGTACATCAAGTGCAAGAGCACGAATTTTCCCGTCTTTCATGGCACCGATTCGGACACGGATATCTCCTTCATGGCGCGGACCGGCACTATCAAAGGTTTCTTTACGTGTCATTATATAGATTGATGGCTTGCCGGTGATTTTCGTTACCAATGCCGGATATATTTCGGATACAATTGTTTGCTTGGCACCGAAACCGCCACCAATTCTTGGTTTTATGACACGGACCTGTGATTTCGGTACGCCGAGGGCATAGGCGATAATACGACGTGCGTGAAATGGAATCTGGGTGGATGAGGTGACGGTTATACGGCCGTAAGAATCAATTACGGCAAAGGTACGGAAGGTTTCTGACATTACTTGCTGTGCCTGTTTGGTATAAAAGGTTTCATCAATAGTGACATCACAATCAGCGAGTACAGTATCAAGGTCATTACCGTATTTTTCACTGTTTTCGCTGATTATATTGCGTTTGACATTACTGTTATTATCAACGAGAAGCCGCCAGTTGTCTTCAGGATGCACGATAATACTGTTGTCTTTTGCCGTGCGGAAGTCAAGCAGCGGTTGCAGAACTTCATATTTGACTTTGATGAGGTTAAGTGCCTGTAAAGCAGATTTTTCATCAACTGCGGCAACGATAGCAACCGGGTCGCCTACGTAACGAAGATGGCGGTCAAGAATCAGACGGTCATAGGGACTGAGTTCCTGATATGCTTGTCCGGCTACGGTATAGCGATGCTCCGGTACATCTTTATAGGTGAGGATACATTCGACACCGGGGATTTTGAGAGCGCTTGATGTGTCAATGTCAGTTATCATGGCATTGGCGTGGGGACTGCGCAGAATTTTGATGATCAGGCAGTTGCTTGGTGCCAGATCGGCAGTATAGACCGGTTTGCCTGTCAAAAGAGAAAAGGAATCTTTTTTTTGTTTCGGATGATTTATTTCTTTGAAGTCAGTATTCATGCTGTCACCTGCTTTCGAGCGGACAGATATTTTTTTATGGCGCGCAGCTGGCCGGCATAGCCGGTACAGCGGCAGAAATTACCGTTGAGATATTCATTGATTTCCCGCTCAGAAGGATTGTCAAGCTCGCGGGCCATGGCAAGAACATTCATAACAAAGCCGGGGTTGCAGAAACCACATTGGTCACTGCCTTCTTCGGCCATATATTGTGCAAATTCAAGGGCTTCAGTTTGTAATCCTTCAAGTGTAGTCACTGCTTTGCCGTTGACACGGGCGGCAGGTACTGAACAGGAAAGTACAGGTTTATTGTCGAGCCATACTGTGCACATACCGCAGTTAGTGGTATCACAGCCACATTTAATGCTGCAGCAGCCTTTACGGCGCAACTCCGCGAACAGTGTGGTATCGGGTTCAATGAGCGAAGTGATTTTTTTGCCATTGAGCAAATAAGAGATTTCCATGTTCAGTGAGCCTCCTTTTCATTTATTTGTTTCCAAAGGCGTTTCAGCAGTACAGCAGCCATTGCCTGACGATATTCGGCAGAGGCTCTTATATTTGTACCAAAGATGGTATCGGATACAGTTTTTTCCAGAAAAACAGAGAAGTCAGCTTCAGAGGAGACATCCGGAACAGTATAGAGTACGGCTTTTCCTGGGCGGGCGCCGATTGTCAGGCGGCAACCATCTGCTCCTTTTGCCAGGGCACAGGCAATAACCGGAAAATCTGTAGCTTGATTGCGCAGTGTCTGATAAGCTGCGGCGGTAATGTTTTTGTGAATGATGATGTGGGTCAGGATATCACGGTCATAGGGCAGGGAAATGAAATCACGAAGCGGTATGGTTCCACCTTTATACAGACAGACTTCTGTGTCAAAGGCAAGAAGGAGTGTCAATATATCTGAGAAACCGAAACGTCCCCAGATACTGCCGCCGATTGTTGCAGTATTGCGGAACTGTGTGCCGACAATGCTCTTGACAGCTGTTTCAATTGTATTGTCAAAGGCGGCGGCAAGTGCCGGATCAAGTTCGAGTTCACGCAGGGAAATCATTGCGCCGATGATAAATTTGTCAGATGTTTCTTCGATTTTATTAAGTCCGAGTTCGGAAATATCAATCAGAGTATCATAGACAGAGGAACCAAGGCGAAGCCACATATTTCCTGCGATTATGCGGTTTTGCTTCTTCTTGTTAAGCTCAAAGGCTTCCTCAAGCGTGGCTGGCTTAACGTAGTTTTTGATTTGGTACATAACTGTTCACTTCCTGTTTATTATTTCTGTAGCGGATTTCATATCCGCGGGAGTATCAATATCAAAAAACGCTGTACTGTCAGGAAAATCAATATATATAATTTCAGCTGGGTTCTCTCGGAAAATTATACGACCACCGCAGTCTCCGTGAAGTTCACTCAGAGCAGAAAAAAAGCGACGCGGGAAAATGCAGGGGCTTTTTGGTATTTTATTTACACGGGGGACAATAATTTTATCATCTTTCTGAAATGCATCAATTAATGATCTTATTATATCAGCTTTTATAAAAGGCTGGTCAGCATTAAGAAAAATTATGCCGTCAGAGTTTTTTGCCTCGTTCAGCCCAAGCTGCAGGGAATGAGATTGTCCAAGATATTGATCAGGATTGTTTATGACGGTGATTTTTTTCGGAACGCTGTCAGCAAGCTGTTGGTACGGGGTAACCAATATGATATTTTTAAGGTAATGATTTGGAAGGTTAAGCAGTTCATTGGCGGCAATTGTTCCAAGCAGTTGATCGCCGATGCGGGCAAGCAATTTATTTTTGCCAAACCGGCTCCCTATGCCTGAGGCGAGAATAACAGCAGATACTTTTTTCATGGCTGTACACTTTCTATGAGTACGGTAATTTCTCCACCACAGACCATTGACGAAACGTCAGGAGTTTCCGATGTGTTCATGCTTATAGTTTTTAAAGTGCTGCCATTTTTGCTGAGCATTTTTTTGCTTCATTGATAACGGAAAGTTCTGCCGGACCGCCGCCAATCGTTCCATGTGGTATTCCGTCGGCAGTGATGAGGAGACGGGCTCCGATACCTCGGGGGGCGGAGCCTTCTTTGTTGACAATACAGGCCGTTACAAATGGCTGATTATTTATGACAGAAGTGGCAGCAAGCTCAAATAATTCCAGATTGGTCTTTGTTTCTGTCTGCTGGTTCATTATACTGATAATTTCCGCAGTGATGCTGACGGCAATTTCTTCCGGGGTTATTGCTCCAATTGCTAAACCGATCGGGGCATGAACTTTTTTTATTTCAGTATCGGTGTAACCGGCAGCTTGTAATTGGGCGAAGACATGAGCATTTTTTTTGCGGCTGCCAATCATGCCAATGTATTTGGATGGCTTTTTAAGTATGGTTTGTAATGCAGTAGTATCACCTGTATGACCATGAGTCAGAACGACATAATAAACATTTTCCCCAAAATCGCGGGCCAGACCGGTTTCGTATGGTTCATTACAGATCGTGGCAGCCATGGGGAATCTGTCTTTTGTGGCAAATTCAGATCTTGGTTCAACAATGGTAACGGTCATTCCGAGAATGGCGGCAATTTTCGCTGTTGCCAAAGCAACATGACCGCCACCGGCAATGATCAGATGGGGAGCAGGTGAAATACGCTCAACATAATAATCTGTTTCATCAAAAGGAACAATACACGGCAGTCTGACAGATGAAAAATCAAATGTATGCAGAGGATGAAAGCGGTCGATAAGCCGCATTTTTCCTGCAAAAGGCGAAACCTCGGCTGCACAGAGGACTGGAGTTGAGCGTTTCAGCTGATCACAAATTTTGATAAAAGTATTGTCTTGTTTATCATTACCGGCAATCATGAACTGGCTCCTTTCCTCAGGCCAGATGTCAGCAAGTCTGGCGGCAGTAGTTAAATCCTGTGATGTATTTACTTTATTTAATATAAATATTTGCTTTTTACTTAAATTTTCCTGCTTGTTTATTAAAGCCGGAAAAATTATTTTTAGATCTTCCGGCAAAAGCTGATGCCCGATTGGCACATTAAGTGCGGCAGCTAATAATTTCGGACGATGGGCAATATCAATGATTCGTTGACCGATTGCGTCAAGCCCGAGGACAGAAATGACGATATCTGTATCCGGCAACAGGACCGGTTCGTATTCTGCCGGATATTTTATTGGCCGATGATGTGCACCGTCAGCTTCGTAAAGAAGGATGTCGTATTTTGTGGCACATTTTGTTAAATCAGATTGTAATATAGGGGTTATTTTATTACCGGATATATTGCCGGCAATGGTTATTTTTTCCTGATAATTATTTATAGGGAAAGGATATTGCAAATGGGTAGTTGTTGAGATAAGCACATTTTTTCCCTGAGAAGCAAGTTCTTCGGCAAGCCGGCAAAGCAATGTGGTTTTTCCTCCGGCGCCAATAAAGGCAATAGTCTTTACAGAGGCGGAATAGCCGATTGTTTCTGCCATTGAATGACTGACAGTAAATTCAGTTTCAGACCATGTTCCAAAATACATAATTGTCACCGCCCGGAGTGAAATGCCATTATTGCTTCAAGGACACTGCCGGCTATGGCACGTGATTTATCAGAAATAGTATAGCAATTTTTTTGTTGCTCAGTTCTGGGATCGATATCAGCAATTTTAAGTCCCTTGGTTACCGGGAAACCGTCACGGATAATGCCACGCAGTACACCGCTGATCGTTGCGGCTACGGGGACTGAATCTATTACAGCAATGACTTCACCTGCTTTGACGATGTCGCCGATATCGTGAATGAGTTTTATATTGCCACTTGACGGGGCATGTATTACACGTTCAGCGGAAACACCTGCGATCATTCCCGGAATACCTGTATTGGGCAGAGCGGTTCCTTTGTAGATAATACGCCCAAGGTTATGACCGCGCATTGTTTCAATGACACAATCAGCGTCAAGCCCGGAACCGCCTGACTCTCACAGCAGCCAGCATCTATGATGCGTCTTCTGAGCCGCGGTGCGCCCAAAAGATCTGTAGAGACCAAAAGGTCATCCCCGTTCCATTCGGCGTTCAGGCCAGCATTGACTGCAGGCGAGAAACAACGCGGAACATACCGGACGGACGCTCCCCGCGCAAACAACGGATCAACGCCAATGACATTGCCGAGCGACTTGTCGGCACCAACCGATTCAGGCTCCGAACCAACGTTGTCCCAGACGATTGCATTGGCCAGCCGTCCCGGCGAAGCAACCCACGCACCAGCGACGCTGTCCGCGTCGGCATTGGCCAGCGAGTTTTCCGTCACCGTGCAGTTCACCATTCTGCCGCCACCGACTTTCACCCCGCCCACACACGTGCCGAGTTCATCCACGACGTTGCCCGCAACAAGACAGTTCCGGACCGTGCCGCCGGTCTGCCAGATTCCGCCGACAAAATTCCCGTAACCACGAGGGCTACTGCAAGAGTTGTTCGTAATGACGGCATTCTCAAGCAGCCCCTCTTTGACAGCAACCAGTCCGAACCAGTTGTGGATCGCAGTGTTGTCACAGGCGCT
>CALCTX010000092.1 GCA_937907035.1 uncultured Selenomonadales bacterium | reverse complement strand
GATTTTACCGGTCACTTCCTTGACCTTATGCTTTATATGTGTTAAAGTAAATCGGGTTAAAAATTTTGTAAAGTTGTAAACTTTGCTTTTGGAGGTCTTTAAATGTCAGGTTTCAAAAAAATGATGAACGCTCTGGCAAAATTTGAGGAAATAATCCTCGTTATTACCACTGCAGTCACCCTGGTGCTTGTCTTCGGCAATGTTATCACCCGTAAGATTCCGGCACTTGGTATTCGTCTCGCTTTTACGGAGGAACTGGTTATCGCTCTCTTTGTACTTATCTCGCTTCTTGCTTCGGCTCTTTGCTGTCGTGACAACAGCCACATCAGTCTGGCTCTCTTGTCGCAGCATGTCAATGAGAGTTCCCAAAAGACACTTAAGCTTGTCACAACTGCTATTTGTGCTCTTTACTGTGCACTGCTTACTCAGCAAGGTTATCATTATATGATGGCTCAACTTGAAGGTGGTGTCCGGACTTATGTTCTCCATTGGCCAGAGTGGATTTTCTGCTCTTTTGTCCCAATTTGTGGAATTTGTATGATCCTGCATCTCATTGAGCAGTGTCTTGATCATATGAGTGATAAAAAGGAGGCAGCATAATGATAACCGCTATATTGTTTATCTCCTTCTTTATCTTGTTATTTTTAGATATTCCGATCGCTATCTGTCTGGGTGCTTCTTCGGCGCTTGCAATTCTTGCTTCCGGACAGTCGCTTTTGGTAATTGCCACCAATACCTATTCCGGTATCAGCAAATTCCTGTTGCTGGCTATTCCGTTCTTTATTCTCTCCGGAAATATTATGGCAATGGCCGGAATTTCCACTCGCCTTATTAAGTTCGTTGACAGTTGGATTGGACATAAAAAAGGCGGTATCGCTATTGTCTGTGTTATTGTTGCCTGCTTTTTCGGCGCAATTTCCGGCTCCGGCCCGGCTACTGTAGCTGCTCTTGGCTCTGTTTTGATCCCTGCTATGATTGATGCCGGATTCTCGCCTCGTTTTGCCAGTGCCCTGATGGCCACTGCCAGCTCAGTAGCAATCGTAATCCCACCATCTATCGCTTACATTGTCTATGCTTCAATTACCGGCGCTTCGGTCGGCGATATGTTTGTCGCCGGAATTATACCGGGTATTCTTATCGGTATTGCGCTTATCATTGTTGTAATGTATGAGGTCAAAAAGCACAATATCCCCGCTTCCCGTGAGAAAGCTACTTCTGAAGAAAGAACTGCAGCCTTTAAAGATGCTTTCTGGGCTTTTCTTATGCCGGTCATCATACTCGGCGGTATCTACGGTGGTATCTTCACCCCGACAGAAGCTGCCGCAGTTGCTGTAGTCTATGGACTTTTTGTCGGTATCTTTATCTACAGAGAAATCTCTGTCGGCGATCTGTTTTACATCTGTGTTGAAAGTGCCAAGACAACCGGTTCTATCATGCTGATCGTTGGCTCGGCTTCATTGTTCAGTTATGTTTGTACTGTATTCGGTATATCCGATGCCGCAGAAAATTTTCTGCTCAATATGAGTGGCAATCAGGTAGTATTTCTGCTTATCTGCAATATCATCTTCCTCATTGCCGGCTGCTTCATTGACGCCAACAGTGCCATGTACATCTTTATTCCGATCATGCTCCCTGTTTGTCAGGCACTTGATTACAGCGTAGTAGCATTCGGTATCCTTGCTACTGTCAACCTTGCTATCGGTCAGGTTACCCCGCCGGTTGGTGTCAACCTTTTCGTTGCAATTGGTCTGAAGATCCGTAACAGCATCAAAGTTACTATGCCGGAAATCAGCCGGGCTGTTATGCCGATGATCGTCAGCTGTCTGACAGTATTATGTATTGTAACCTACATTCCGCAAGTATCCCTTGTGGCTATTGGCGGTAAAGACACTACCCAGAGCGGTAAAAAGATAGTCCGTGGCACTATCAGTGCCGAAAACACTATCGAAGCCTATGACAATGAAACATATGACCCAAAGAAGGATGCTGTAAAATATATCGGACCTGAATTTGCTCAGCAGACCTGGCATTTTGCCTGCTCTACCGGCAACGCATCCACTTGGGCTAAAGCCGGCCGCTACTTTGGTGCGCTCATGGCTGAAACTTCCGGTGGTAAAGTTGTTGTCAAAGTTGACGGTGCAGCTGATGCTCTTACTAACGGCAACCAAAAAGGCGGTATCTCAGCCCTGATTGACGGTTCTGTCGTTCAGCTTTCCATGCATTCCAATTTGATCTATTCCGCATTTGATCAGCGTTTTAATGTTATTTCGCTGCCTTATATTTACAAAGATTACGCCGATGTAGACCGTAAGTTTGACGGCGCCGGCGGTGAACAAATGAAGAAAATCCTCAAAGGTATGGGACTTCACTGCTTCGGCATCGCTGAAAACGGATTCCGTCAGTTGACAACCAGTAAGAAACCTGTCAGAGCAGTTGACGACATGAAACAACAAAAGATCCGTGTTGCCGGTTCCAACCTGCTCATGAAGAGTTATGAAAAATGGGGTGCTGACGCAACTAATATGAACTGGGGCGAAACCTATACCGCACTGCAACAGGGTACTGTAGAAGGACAGGAAAATCCGTTGCCGGCTATCGCTTCTGCTTCTGTTCAAGATGTTCAGGGCAATATTTCTCTCTGGAATGCATATTATGACTGCCTGTTCTTTGCAATGAATCAAGGTGTATTTGACAAACTCACACCGGAACAGCAGAAGGTTGTCGAAGAAAATGCAATGAAAGCCGTAAAATATCAACGTGCTATCAATCGCTATGAATGCGACTTGCTCATTAAGAACTGGAATGAAAAGAAAATCATCAATGTCATTGAAACAAAGGATATTGATACCGAAGGCTTCAAAGCGGCTACAGCTGATGTAGCCGAATGGTATGTCGGCCGGCTTATTGAACTGGGCAACAGTGAACAATCAGCCCGTGAGCTGGTCAATGCCTTTACCAATTAACTAAATTTTAAAGGAAATACTATGGATACAGCAACCTACATCAGTTTTGTTATATACGTCATTACCGGTGGCTGGTCTCCCGGACCTAACAATGTACTTCTCCTGGCCAGCGCCGGACAATTTGGTGCCATACCGTTACGGCCTCTGATTCTCGGAATATGGTCCGGGCTTATCACTGTCATGCTTATCTGCGGTCTTGGCTGCCAAACTCTTGGCTCGATCCTGCCGGGCATCGTTCCCTATGCGAAATATGTCGGAGCTGTATATATCCTCTATCTTGCTTATCTGACAATCCGCCGTCAGCCACCGGCTGACGGAGCCGAAAATGCCGATGTCGGCACAACTCCCCTTGGCTACAGAGACGGATTTCTCTTACAGTTTCTCAATGTCAAGGTGCTCATGCTCGGCATTGCTGCATTCAGCGGATTTGTTCTGCCACTGAAAAATTACAGTACGTTTACGGTATTGCTGTTTGCCTTTACTATGGCTGCCGGTGCAGGCAGTGGCAATCTGATCTGGACATTTGCCGGCCACACTTTGATGCCTGTCTGCCGTCGTCATTGGAAAACTTTCAACGCCATAATGGGATTTTTACTTTTCTGGTGTGCAGGAAAAATTCTATTCCTATAACAAAAAACGCCATAATGGGCAAATACTTTGTCACGGGCTTGTTCCCTTGGTCAACGTACATTTTTTAGTACGTTTCGCCTTCGGGAACAGGCCCGTTTCGCTTCTTTGCCTCATTCTGACGTTTTTTAGAAATGTTCAATATTAGAGATTTTACCGAACCGATTGTTTTTGAAGCCGGTCGGTTTGTCTGAGCGTAGCGAGTTTAGCGGCTGGCTGAGAAAATTATCGGTGAGGTTAGTACCCTTTTACTTTTTCTTGGCAAATAATTCATCTATTCTGGCCAAAACCTTTTCCTTCGACTCACTCTTTAAAATATACCCTTCCGGATGAACTGACATAATTTCCAAAACTATATCCCGATCATTTTTACCGGTCAGGAAAAATACAGGAATATCAGCAGTAGTAAAATCCTCTTTAAGCCGCTCAAATACTTCCCTTCCGTTCATACCCGGCATCTCATAATCCAAAAGGATAAGATCCGGGATTTTTTTCATCAGATAGCGAAACGCCATTTCGCCTGATTTTGTCATGATTATGTCATATTTTCTCTCCAGCCAGGACTTGACAGTCCGTAATACTTCACCAGAATCATCGACTAACAGAATAGTTTTTCTGCTGCGCTTAGCAAATCTTGATAAATACAATCCGGTTTTTAACTTACAGTTCGCTAAATCAGAACGATCGCCGCAAAATACCAGCCGTTCTTCCGGAATTACATTTTTTATAATTTCAAGATCATTTTCCCAAGCTAATGCCAACACTGGTAAATTATATTTATCGACCTGACTGGAAATATTACTGAGAATTTCATTTTCCTCATCATCCAATTCTTCAGGCAACAAAACAACTGCTACTGTATTTTTGGAAATAAAAGCATCCGCCATACCATCCATCTTGACCAGGAATGGTTCTATCCCCGGTACAACCTCTGTTAAATGACTCAGCACCCCTCTTACAACAACATTGTCAAAATCAAGATTTGTAATGATCGGGATGTTATTTTTGTATTGATCATAAAGCATCATTTCAACAGGACTTCCCTTCTCATAACTTGGCTAAATCAGCCAGCAGACATTCTGTCATTTCAATTACCAAATCAAAATCTACATCAGCAACAGCAACACTCAAACGATCTATTTGTTCATTGAGATCAGGTTTTTTCTCTGCTTCCTTCATCGGCAACTTCACTTTGAGAAGATGTTCCATGATGGCGTCAGCTTCATCCTGTTCAAATTCCTCCATATGATCGCGTAATGCTGTCAGAAGCTCAGCTATCTGCTTAGCCGGCATTTCTTCTGCATCTTTCTTGACCTCAAAATACTCTCTTATAGGTGATTCCAAAGAGGCCATCTCATCTAAAACATTGTTCAGATGTACTTTGATATAATCAATATTCTTATCATCCGCTGCTTTTTCCAGCTCGTAGAACTTCTCTCCAAGTTCCGGATACCCGATGATCCGCGCATTATTTTTCAAAGCATGAACTTCTATGCGTAACGCATTTATATCATCAGAATTCCAATATCCTTTGATCTCATCAATTTTGGAACTTATTTTTTTACCAAACA
>CALCTX010000091.1 GCA_937907035.1 uncultured Selenomonadales bacterium | reverse complement strand
CGGCTTTTTGCTGAGTTGGGTCTTAATATGACTACTGCATTCAATATGTTTTTGCGGCAATCAGTTCGCGAAGGACGCATTCCATTTGAGATTACGCTTTCCCGGTCAAACGATACAACTGTTAAAGCTATTAAAGAAGGCCGGAATATAGCAAAAGACCCGCTTGCTCCGGGATACACTGATATGGAATCTTTGCGTGAGGCATTGGAAATATGAAATATGCCGTAAAATTTACGAGTCAGTTCAAAAAGGATTTAAAAAAGGCAAAAAAGCAAGGAAAAGATATAGAAAAGATATTAAGAGTAATAGAGCTGTTAGCTGATGATAAAAAATTACCCATTAGCTTGCATGATCATGAGCTTTCCGGAGATTATGCAGGGACACGCGAATGCCATATTGAACCGGATTGGCTGTTGGTTTATGAAAAAATAGAGGAGACATTGGTTTTAATGTGTTATCGTAACGGCACACATAGTGAGTTGTTTTAAAAAGACGCGGGAGCGTCTTTTTTATTTGCGCAAATTCAATCCTCAAAATTGACCTTTTTTCCATCTGGTGTCATAATATAGTTGAAATAGTATGAAAAAACGGAGGAATTCCTATGCAAAGTTTGTGGGAGAAATATAATAAAACCAATCTCATATTGCGCATTGCGATCGGTTTTGCGATCGGTATTGCCCTGGGCTTGTGGTGCCCGGTGCAAGCCCGACCGGTAAAAATGCTCGGTGAACTGTTTGTCGGGGCGTTGAAAGGCGTCGCTCCGCTGCTGGTATTTGTTTTGATCGTTTCGTCGTTGGCGAACGCAACCAAATCAATCGGCAAACGTTTTCACCTTACGACCTGGCTCTATATCGGCAGTACGCTGGTAGCAGCGTTATTGGCAGTTGTGGCCAGCTTCATGTTTCCGTCCAAGATGGCTATGAACCTGATCGGTGCAGAATCAAAGCCGACTGTTTCTCAGGAGATAATGCTGGAACCAAAAGCTCCGGCAGATGGCGTAGTTGTAGAACCGAAAGCTGATGACGGAGTTATGCTCGAACCACAGGCACAGCCTGCGGCAACAGGAACCAATGCAGCACCGGATAATGCCGCGATCAATGGTGTCGTTCAGTCGATAATCCAGCATGATGATGCGGTTGGCGCGATCACTTTGGTAACGCAGGAATCAGTCGGCGAGATCATTCATTCGATGCTCAAGAGCATGATCGCCAATCCGATTGATTGCCTCTTAAACGCTAACTATGTCGGTATACTTTTCTGGGCAGTTTGCCTGGGACTGATCCTTCGGAAACGGGCTGCCGAAGCGACCAAGAACGCATTTAAAGATATCGCTGACGGTGCTCTTCAGCTTATGTACAGAATTATCAACTTCGCTCCGTTTGGCATTATAGGTTTGGCCTTTGATGCTGTTTCGACCAGCAATATGACGAAAATAATGCCGTATATCCATCTGCTCAACGTAATGATCGGCTGTATGCTTGTTATGGGGCTTATCATCAATCCGTTGACAGCTTATCTGTTGCTTGGCCAGAATCCGTATCCGCTTCTTTGGGCCTGTCTCAAGCGCAGTGCGGTTACGGCATTTATCACCCGCAGCCCGGCGGCTAACATTCCGGTCAATATGGGGTTGTGCCGGCGTCTTGGTCTCGATGAGGATTTTTATTCCGTAACGATTCCGTTAGGGGCAACTATACATATGAACGGACCGGCGATTACGATCGTCATTATGGCGATGGCTGTAGCAAATACTGTCGGCGTAAATGTTTCTATACCGCAAGCTATCGGTCTGGCTATATTGGCTTCGCTTGGCGCTTGCGGTTCGGCCGGAGTCGTTGGCGGATCGCTGTTTGTTATTCCGATGATTTGTAAATTCCTCGGTATTCCGGGCGCCTATGCTATGCAGGCTGTCGGAGTAGGTTTTATAATTGCTGTATTCCAGGATTCGTTCGAAAGTGCACTCAACTCGTCAAGTGACGTACTTGTAACGGCTGTGGTTGAGCATTACGAACGTAAACAAAACGGCGAAAAGACCGTCTTGATACCTGATTGATGATCGATATTGATGAGGATTTCCTCATTAATATAACTTCGGAAGCAACCAAAATTAAATATCATGCCTGACTGTCAGCCGGCCACGATGTGGCCGGCGCCACCAGCAAAGCTCTTGGGACTTTTGTCCTGAGGAAAACAATTGCCGCTTTTTGTTGTTTTTAGCTCATCTGCGTGATTGCAGAAAGCAAAAAAGTGAGGAAACTTTGACGCTGAGAAAAAACAAAAACAAAAAGGAGCGGATGTGTCATGAAACGCCTGAAGGCAATGCTTTTCCTGATGGTAACAGCAGCAGTCATGATATTTTCCGCTACAGTTTTTGCCGCAGACTTGAACAGTGAGGTCATTTACTATGTAAATGCCGAACGTGTTGCAAATGGGCTGGCACCGCTCAGCTATGCTGAAGAATTGAGCAGGCCGGCAGCTGTCCGGGCCAATGACATAACTGTGCATTTTGCACATCAGCGGCCGGATGGCTCTGAAGTAAAATCTGTACTGGGTGGAGCTTCCTACGACTGGTTTGGTGAAAATCTCGCCGTAAGCAGCGTACAGGACAGCCAGAAGATTGTTCACGCGTGGATGAATTCACCGACTCATCGTGCGAACCTGCTAAATCGTCATTTTACGCAAATGGCGGTAGCTTGCGTTCGTGGCGATGACGGACATTTTTACTGGGCGCAGCTCCTGGCCAGCGACTGAGATAAACACTGACCGCAAAAATGGGGCTGTCGCATTAAGCTTTCGTCATGCCGGACCTGATCCGGCATCTCCTTATTAGTGACAATATATAAGGGGATTCCGGGTCGAAGCCCGGAATGACGAGAAGGATATCAGCTTAATGCGACAGCCCCATTTTTTATCTTTTCGGTCCTAAATATGTGAGTATGCCATACAAGCTTTTTTGTTTTCAAAAATCATTTTATAGGACTTTTGGTCAATAATTATTTTAAATTTCACTTGAAATTTTTGGGGCGTTTTAATATAATAAGTTTAGTATGGTCTAGAATGGACATTTGTAAATATAAAAGCAAGAATAGTGAGGGAAAATGGTGAAAAAAGCAAGAAAATTAGCTTTGACAACGGTCGCTGCATTTGGACTGCTCGGTATGGCAAGCGTGGAAGCTGCCCCGTCGGAAGTTGTATTGCCAAATACCGGAACATTGATGTCTGACTTTGAGCAACGCAAACAGGATGCTTTGGC
>CALCTX010000090.1 GCA_937907035.1 uncultured Selenomonadales bacterium | reverse complement strand
AATAATCTTTTCCATCCTCATTCCGCGAGAACCTTTAAAAAGTATCGTATCGCCCGATTTCATGATCTCTTTTATTTTTTCTGCCGCTTCAGCATGGTCTTTGGTACGAAATACATTCTTCATTCCCATGGTCTCAGCACCATTGGCAATATCTTCTGCTAAGGTTCCCATCGTGATAAGTACGTCAGCCCCCGATTCAGCCACTTCTTTACCAACCTTAGCATGAGCATTCTTTGATGAATCACCTAATTCCAACATATCGCCAAGTACCAAAATCCGCCGGCCTTCTGCGATCTCTTTCAAAGTACTGATAGCCGCACTCATTGACATTGGGCTGGCATTATAAGCATCATTTACGATAGTGCATTTTCCTTTTTTTGTACATTCAAAACGCATTCCCGTCAATTTCAGATTGGCAAATCCCATCTGAATATCCGTCGGAGTCAAATTCAAAGTCCAACCGACAGCGATTGCTGCCAATGCATTATAAACATTATGTCTGCCAACCATCGGGACCCGGAACATACAAAGTTTCCCCCCGATCCGGCAATCAAATACCGTGCTCTGATCATCCTGTTGCACAAGATTCATTGCCTGAATATCAGCCGGTTTATCAATGCCAAAGGTGATCACCTTTACCCCGGGTGCTGCTTTGCTGTTCATTTCCGCTACCCAATGATTATCAGCATTCAATATCACCACACCGCCCGGCTTTATCGCTTCAACTAATTCCGCTTTTGCCTGTGCGATATTCTCTATTGAACCCAATAACTCCATATGAGTTTCGCCTACATTTGTGACAACACCAATCGAAGGTTCAGCAATCGGTGCCAGTGCCGCGATCTGTCCTAAACCGCGCATCCCGATCTCTACTACTGCCGCCTGATGTTTTTCCGTAAGTGAGAGCAATGTCAGTGGCAGACCGATTTCATTATTAAAATTAGCTGCTGTTTTAAGCACTTTATATTTGGCAGACAATACTGCTGCCGTCAAATCTTTGGTAGTGGTCTTTCCATTTGACCCTGTTATAGCTATCACCGGCAAAGAAAAACGTTGCCGATGATACGCAGCCAATTGCTGGTAAGCCTCTACTGTATCTTTTACCTTAAATACCGCAGCATCTATTTCCGCTAATTTTTCCGGCAAACAACTTTCGCTGACAACAACTCCCGTCGCACCTTTTTTTACCGCTTCTTTCAAGAAATCTTCCCCATTAAAACGTTCACCTTTAAAAGCGATAAACAACGCATCTCGTTTTAATTTCCGAGTATCTGTTACTACATCGGAAAATTCCATTTCCCTATTTGACTGTTCAAAGCCTAATGCGTCTTCTACTTCATCCAGATCAAAGCGTGGCATCAATGCACCCCTCCCAATGCTTCGGAAGCTACTTCTTTATCATCAAAATGAATCGTTTTGTCTTTCAAAATCTGGTAATTCTCATGCCCTTTGCCGGCGATCACAACTGTATCGCCATCCTTTGCCAGCTCAATGGCCCGAAAGATCGCTGTTTTCCTGTCAGCAATAACTTCACAAACTTTTTCGCCAATCTTTTCCTCAACGCCAGCCATAACATCTTTTAAGATCAATGCAGGGTCTTCACTGCGGGGATTATCCGATGTTGCAATAACCACATCCGACATTTCTGCAGCGATCCGCCCCATTATCGGACGTTTAGTCCGGTCGCGATCTCCGCCGCAGCCGAAAACAGTTATTATCTTTCCTTTTGTTATCTGCCGGGCTGTTTTTAATATATTTTCCAAGCCGTCCGGCGTATGCGCATAATCAACGATTACTGCAAACGGCTGCCCTTTGTCGACCAACTCAAACCTTCCGGAAACACCGCAAAAATCGTTCAATGTCTCAGTGATTATTGCCGGATCTATATTTTCCGCCAAAGCAGCACCGACAGCACCCAAAACATTATAAACATTAAACATACCGGTAATTTTCAATTTCAGGTCAAGACTGCCGGCCGGAGTCACTGCCGAAAATTCCGCACCACGAGGCAAAACCTGAATATCTTTTGCTTGCAGATCCGACTTAGCTTCAACACCATAGGTAAACTTTTGGCAATCTGCAGCTGCTAACATGGTCTGTCCGGCCGGATCATCTATATTTACGACAACATGTTTTCCTGTCTTTTGACCGGACTGCGACACCAGAGAAAATAACCTTGCCTTTGCCTGTGCATAATTTTCCATTGTCTTATGATAATCAAGATGATCCTGCGTAAGATTAGTGAATACTGCTGTATCAAATTCACAACCAATAACTCTGTCCATCGCCAAAGCATGTGATGAAACTTCCATAACCACATACTCAATCCCCGCCTGATACATCCGATAAAGTGTCCGCTGCAAAGCGATCACATCCGGAGTTGTAT
>CALCTX010000089.1 GCA_937907035.1 uncultured Selenomonadales bacterium | reverse complement strand
TGACCATATACAACGATATTTCCTTCATTATCAATCTTCAATTCATTGATATATGGATCACCATCCGTTGCCAATCCCAATCGCAAAAACAAATTATAGAACGACCGGCGATTTTGAGAAATCTTGATCATTAACCGGTCGGCTTTTTTTATTTTTTGCTCTGCTTGTTCATTAAGCTTCATCTTTCTCCGTTCATCAGCAACCAGCTCAAATCGTTCGTGTTGTTCTGCCAACTGTTGCTCAATCTTATGAAGCTGCCAACTATTTCCCAGAAATAAGCATGCACCAAATAAAATAGCCCCGCCAATCAGACACAATTCCAAATATTTCCAGGAAAACCTCCCCGGCCGTTCAGCTTTCGGCAACATATTTGACTTATCAAAATATATGCCGGACAACGCTGCCCATAAGGCTGTTTGCATTCCATGATCCCAAACCGTATTTCTTACATTATCTTTAAGTCGTATTTGTTTGCCTGCATAATCCAAGCATTGTTCATCATATAAAAACTGATAATCGGCTTTTTCCGCAACTATCGATACCGGCTTAATGGCTGTCTTTGATAACTCTCTCAGCAACCCCACTCCGACATCTTCGCCAATCGCCGTTAAATAAAACTTCCCCTCTCCATCAACTGGCATTGCTGACCACCAGCAATTATCATTCTCATAGGGGCCGTTAACTAAAATATCCAATCGCAACATATCATCACATTTATTACCCTCCGGTAATGGTAAAGGAAATACTTTTTCATACGAAAAAACTACTGCTTGAGAAATGGCTATCGCTAATGAATCCAAGGCCATTCCGGATTTTGTACAACAAAGTTTCAAACGCTCTGCCGGAGTTGGAACATTTCCTCCCGCCAGCCAATCAGTTAATTTTTCAGATGCGGTATATTTTACCCATAATTCTCCGTCAATAATTTCAGCACTTACAACATATAATGTATCTGATTCCCAAAAAGCCCCCGTCATTTCTTTCGGTATTTTGGTAAAACATTTCATTATGTTCTCCCGCATTTCAGCGCTCCCTGTGGTCAAAATAATACTTTTCTCCTTTTTTCTTTAATATCCCTATGCAACGCACTTCTGCCAGTGAATTTGTACTTCTGGCCAAAACCTCCAACTGATCGCCCTTATGACTGAAAAAAACATCACAGGAAACATCTCCGTCAGTTGTTGTCAAAACTTTTTTCGCTGCAGCAGAATTCAATATCTCAGTCTGCAATTCCGGACTGTCTAACAATTTTCTGCTGCCAATGAGCACACCATCTTCAGCCGCTAATTGCAATTTTCTCCCCATCAGGAAACGGTTTACCGTCAAAGTTTCACGTTCGCTGATCCAGTATACCGTCCCGCCCAAAAACATCAATACCGCCAACCAGCAAATCCCGACGGCTGAAGCAAAACCTTGTTCATCATTTACTATTTTCATTTACTCAATATCCTTTTCCGGCAATGTCACAGCTGTATGCAACGCAAATTCTGTTTTCGTTAATAAATTATTTGCTGCTATTTCAATATATACTGTCCTGTCTTTTACTTCGAAATAAAATTTCTTTATTTGAATATCCGCCAGCTTTGTTTCTCCAGTCAATGGCTGCGGATTGTTTTTCCAACTGCGCATTATTTTTGGATATACCTTATCTGAATTCGCTAAATAATAACTGGCCCATAATAATTCAGTTGAATTACGGCATTGTATCGCCAGTTTATTATCTACCACTTTGGCTTCTTCCGCATTATTCAGGTCGCGTACTATACGCTCTAACGGGATCCTCACTTGTTCCTGCAATTCAAAGTCACTGCGGATAAAAACATACGAACGTATCCCGAAACACAACAAGACTGCAAAAGTAGCCAGCATTGCTGAGATCAACGGCATAGCAACGACCAATTCTAACAAACCGGCCCCTTTTTCCTCTTTTATTGGTTTCAATACATTCACTGTATCTTCACCAACTTTCCATAACTTTGTCTGACAGTCTGTCCATTTTCCTCCCAGCCAACAGTAACTGTTACCCTGCGAAATCGTTCATCGATATATGTCTCAACCTGAGTATTTACCGTAAACTGTTGATTATTTAAACTTATCGGATATATACCGTTCCCCAGCCATGCAAATGAATCCGTCCCGGCAATTACCGATTTTGGTTGTGCCTCAACAAAGGCTAACTGTTCCTGACCTAAAAAAGCGGCCGTAACTACCGTCTCGTTATGTACGCATTGACGCTTTGCAATGCCGAACACCAAACCGGTACTTGCCGCCGCCAGCAGAATTGCTCCTAAAACAACTGCTTCTAAAAGAAAAAATCCCTTTTGATTTCCCATTATTCTTTTTTAAATCCGCCTTATCTTATTCCTTGCTTTTTTATCCAACCGATAAACATATGCTAATACTTCAGCTACCATTGTATACAGATCTGCCGGTATCTCCTTATCAATATCAAGTGCCATAAGAAGATTGGCCAAACTCTTATTCTGATAGACAGGAATTGAATTTTTCTTTCCCGCTTCTAATATTTTCTCAGCAACATGGCCTTTTCCTTTTGCCGTAACTTTTGGTGCGGCATTAGCTTCTGCATCATACTGCAATGCAACTGCCACTTTTTCTGCATTTGGATCTGTTTCCGGCTCAGGTCTTAACGGCTTACGTCTTTTTATCATGATCTAGCCCCCACTGTGCCTATTTTCAGATCAGACAATTGCAATGACGAATCGCGGAACGACGCCCGAAATTCCGGCAAATATTCTCTGAATCCCTGAACGGCTTCACTTTGTGAAAAAATTACCCGTACATCGAGTTTGCTCTTGTCATATACCCGACAGGTAAGCTCAACTGCCCCGATGTTTTCTGTCAACAGGCAAATCCGCAGCCATGTCTCCTTACTCTTTTTTGCCTCACCTTCCGGCTGTTTTTCCTCATCATACACATGAATATATGCCGGATAACTCTTTTCATTTTCACCTAAATAAAGCGGCATCATAAAATTCATTGACCGCTCACCCTGTACGTTATTTGTTCCTTCGCTTTCCATCTGCCCACGCATTGCAGTAGCAAAATCAGCCACATGCCTGCTGGCTGAACGCAACGCTCTTGGCGTCTGTTCTTTAAGTGATGCCAGATCGCAAAGTTCCATAAATGCCCACAATTTTGGCAGATCCGGCATATTATTATTTTTTGCCGCCTGCCGCACTGATGCCGGAACATTGCTTTCGCACAACCGTAATAACAACTGTAATTGTTTAGCATCATTTTCAGTCAGAACAGTTTGTTCCCCATTGACAAACTTTTGTAACAACATGGTTTCTTCTTCGGTAAGCGTAGCATCTTTCAATAAAAGATTCGCCAAGTCCTTCATCGTATCCATCGTCTTTGGAGTATTTTGCAATGGTTCGGAAAGTGTTTCCTTTGGTGTCGTATTTGCCGCCTGCTCGGTTATCGCCCGATCAGCCGCTATTTGCTGACGTAAATTTTGTACCTGCTCCAAAGCCGCTTTAGCCTTTTGCAATCCATTTTCTACCGGTGCTTTCCCAAGCCCCTCATTTGCCTGACGCGAAAAAAGAGCTTTGTCATCCGGCAAACTGCTTTTCTCTCTGTCATTCCCGGAAAATATATCAGACTTCTCTGCCTGTCCGGCAACCATCCGTTCCTTGTTCGGCGCAACATCATTCTGTCCCGTTTCATTATTGCCAGTAGGAATAAATTGCTTACTGTCAGTCTTCTGCCATAAATTATCCTGATCAACAAAATTTCCCTCGGAAATTTTGTTCTGCTCCGGCAGCAACGAATTCTGTTCAGCTTCCGGCATATTTTTCATTGTACTTTTATCTGTTAATGCCTGTCCATTCTCCGGCGCAGGTGTTTCCTGACTTTGAACCGGAGTAGGTAAAAAAGCCTTCAGCAGTTGCTTTAAAAATGCCAATCCTTCGCCATTTTCTATAGTATTTCCTGAAATCTGTCCTTGATTCTGCGGTTGCAGCAACAACTGCAATTCTGGTGACATTTCATCCGTTTCTTTGGCATCAAGCAATTGGAATGACAGTTTATGCAAAAGAACAGGCTCAAAAGAATTATCTGTTTGTGACAGATATTCCCGTAAACATTTCATAAATGTCTGTACCCCGGATGATATATCGGTCAAATTGTTTTTTTCCGCAATATTGCTCAGCTGTCCCAACAACCTGGCAAATGTTGTCAGTTGGTCAACCGAAAACCGCTGACTTTCCAAAGTACTGCCAATACCTTCTCCCAAAGTTGCTTCCAATGAAAATGCCTGTCTGAGAACATTTTCCACCATTTCTTTTATTTGTTCCGGCATTGCTTCAACAACGCCTTCCTGATGCGCCGCTATCTTCATAAGCACACCGGCCATATCATTTACCGAATTTTGGAAACTGACATTAGTTTGCGGTGTAAAGGGCGCACTTCCCCCTTCACGCCTTACAACTTGCGTATTATCAGTGCTTTTAGTCTGCTGGACAGGCTTCACACCGATTGGCATTGACGTTTCCAACGGCATCTGACTCACTCCCTGAACATTGAAGAAATGGGCTCAAACGATCTGCGGTGTATCGGACATATACCATGTTCCCTTATGGCTTGTATATGTTGTGCTGTCCCATACCCTTTATGTTGAGCAAAACCATATTCCGGATATTGCTGATCATATTCTTTCATCAACCGGTCACGGGTAACCTTTGCAATAATTGAAGCCGCCGCTATAGAAGCTGATTTCGCATCACCCTTTATGATAGACAATGACGGCATAGGCAATCGCTCAAGTGGTACTGCATCGATCAAAACCTTTTGCGGTACCGGATCAAGACCTAAGATTGCTTCATACATTCCATTTATCGTTGCTTGGTAAATATTTACCCGATCAATCGTACGTTCATCTATCAAAGCAGTTTTAACTGCTATTGCTTCTTTATTGATGAGATCAAATAATTCCTCTCTAACCTTTTCCGATAGTTTTTTGGAATCATTTAATTTAGGTATAAATAGTCCTACAGGCAATATTACCGCCGCAACCACAACCGGACCGGCTAAAGGACCGCGGCCCGCCTCGTCGGTGCCGCAGATGATCTTATATCCCGCAAGGCGGAACTGTTCTTCAAATGAAAGGTCAAGCATTGTCGGGAATCTCCAATGTAATTCTTCCTATTTTCGAGCCTCTGAACTCATCGAGAAGCATTATAGCCGTACGTTCAGTGTTTATCTCCCCGCCGGAGACGAGAAAGCCGCGCTTTTTACCGACGGCGCAGAGCAGATCGTACGAGTCAAGTTCCTCAAGATCTGATTTTACAAGCTTATATCTTTCGCAGAAAAGATCGGGATACATGTCGAAAAGACGTTTCGCCAGGATCATCCCAAGCTCTTCCGTGTCAAGGATGGCGTCCTTTATGGCGCCTGTGGCGGCAAGGTTTTCACCTGTCAGCCTGTCCTCGAATTTCGGCCAGAGCACACCGGGCATATCGAGAAGCTCAAAGTCCTGATCTGTCGTGACCCATTGTTTATTCAGCGTGACGCCGGGACGGTTTTCCACCTTTGCTTTCTTTTGCCCGGAAAGTTTGTTGACAAGGGAGGATTTACCCACGTTGGGTATTCCCACGATCATGGCACGGAGCTTTTTGCCCGCCATGCCTTTTTCCTCGTATTTTTTTAGTTTGTCGCTGAGTATCTCCCGCACCGCGGAGCCGATCTTGCTCAGATTTTCACCCGTGATGCAGTCTACGCTCAGAGCAGTGATGCCTCGGTCCGCGTAGTGATTTATCCATCTGCGGGTGGCTGCGGGGTCGGCAAGAGACGATTTGTTCAGAAGCACCAACATGGGCTTCTGCCCGCAAAGATCTGCGATCTCGGGATTTTTCGAGCTTTGCGGTATTCTCGCGTCCAGAAGCTCAATTACTATATCAACGTTTTTCAGGTTTTCCGAGATAAGGCGGCGGGTTTTCGCCATGTGTCCGGGAAACCACTGTATCTGTTGTGAAGGCATATTATTTCTCTGTATACGGATTTTCAAACACGGTGAAATCACTTAAAGGCAGAATACGCAGATATGCTTTTCCGAATATGCAGCGCTCGTCTACCAGAC
>CALCTX010000088.1 GCA_937907035.1 uncultured Selenomonadales bacterium | reverse complement strand
ATAAGCAACGGCATCATGTATTTGGCAGAACTTTCGATACCGGCGTTTACACCGCGATAGACGATGTAGGCGGTGCTTAAGAGGAAAATCGCCGTCATGATTATCGGCTCGGCGGTCGAAGTGATGAATGAAACAAAGTATTTTCCGTCAGTTGCGGCAATATTATTGCCCGTCAGGAAGGCAAACAGGTATTTTAATACCCAGCCGCCGATGACACAGTAATACGGGAAAATAATAAACGGTACAATACAGCCAAGATAACCGATAAAGCGCCAGCTTTTCTTCAGTCCGGTATAGGACATGATGGTGCTTTTTTTCATTTTGCGACCAATCGAGATTTCGGTGGTCAGCATGGTAAAACCAAAGGTAATAGTAACGATCAGGTAGACTAAGAGGAATATTCCTCCGCCGTCTTTTGCGGCACAATAGGGGAAACGCCAAAGGTTCCCTAAACCTACTGCCGAGGCAGCAGCAGCCAAAACGAAGCCCAATTGGCTGGAAAATGATGTGTTGTTGTCGTCGTTCACAAAAAAACTCCTTTTCTGATGCAGGTCATCATTTATGCCTGCGATTAAAATACAAAAAAATTATAGTACAATAAATGCAATTTGTCATTCAGAAAAATACTTTTTTTAAAAATGTGTTTTTGGAGAGGAAAAAACAGGAGAAAAACGGTTCTTTTTCGTTTTTGGCAGGAATTTTGATTTCTGATATGGAATTGAATAAGAAAATGACCTTTTGGAGGATATTGTTATGAGTGCGATAGTAAAAACAGGAAAACGATTGGTTTTCAGACGGGCAACAGAAGCGGATGTTGAATATATAATGGCAGCCGAGAACCGGCCAGGCAATATGGAGTTTGTTACTCATGATACGAGAGAGTTGCATTTATCTACGTTAAATGCCGAAAATGATATCCATCTCATAATTGAAGAAAAAGCAACCGGTGAAGCAGTTGGCTATCTGATGATATCAGGGCTTGCAAGTCCGCATAAAGAAATCGAGTGGCGGCGGATAATTATCGATAAAAAAGGTCAGGGATACGGACAGGAAACATTATATTTGCTGGAGGCCTGGTCATTTGATGATCTGCATTTTCATCGCGGCTGGCTGGACAGCAAGGATTATAATGCCCGGGCATTGCATGTCTATGAAAAGGCCGGGCTCAAACGGGAAGGCCTTTTCCGGGAGACGATTCTGAATAATGGTGTATATGAGAATCTGGTGGTACTGGGGATTTTGGACCGGGAGTTTTTTGCTTTGCGCGATAAGGGGGCAATTCCGATATGCGAATAAAAAGGTTTCTTATACCGGCTTTTTTAGTCCTTGGCACATTGCTGGTATTGGTCGCATTGTTGCGGCCTGTCCGGGAGACGGAGGACGGAACGGAGAATGTTTATCGGATCGCAATGATAACGGATTCCGGCGGCATTACCGACAGATCTTTTAATCAGAATACGTTTGAAGCTTGCCGGGATTATGCTTTGCAACATAATATGGAATACAATTATTTCAAGCCGGAGGTCAATTCTGACTATGCCCGAAGCGCGATGGTAAATCTGGCAGTTGCCAGGGGGTACAATATTATAGTCATGCCAGGTTTTTTGTTTGCTCAGACAATAGTTGAGGAGACAAAGAGATACCCGGAGGTAAAATTTATTGCCCTTGATGTTTCCAAAGATATTATTTGTGCGGCAGCGGTCGGTAATAAGTATTATGCTGATCCGCAAGCTTATAATGCGGCTGATTATTATAATACGAAAAATACCTATTGTGCTATTTATCAGGAGGAGATTCCCGGCTATATGGCGGGCTATATGGCAGTGAAAAGCGGCTATCGCCGTTTGGGATTTTTAGGCGGTGAGGCGGTTCCGGCGGTCGTGCGTTACGGCTATGGTTTTTTACAGGGGATAAATGATGCAGCCGAGGAATTGGGCGTTGTTGATGACATATCGGTGCAATATGCGTATGCCGGTCAGTTTTATGCGTCTACAGAGCTTACGGCAGCTATGGATACTTGGTATTCACGGGGAACGGAAGTGGTTTTTGCTGCCGGAGGAACGATTTTTCATTCAGTCGGGGAAGCTGCTGCGAAAGCAGGCGGAAAAATGATCGGTGTTGATAATGATCAGCGCCCGATCATTGATACATACGGAAAGGGTATGACGGTTACTTCTGCGATGAAAAAGCTGGACAGAACAGTTTTTGCCGCTTTGGATGCGATAATCTATCAAAACCGCTGGGAAAAAGAGTATGCCGGAAAAGCTGACGATTTAGGATTGATTTCCGGTTCTGAGCTGGATAAGAATTATGTCGGTTTGCCGGATAAGGGTACACAGTGGTCAGATAAATTTACACGGGAGGATTACGCTCGTTTAGTCAAAGAACTGGCAGAGAAAAAGCGGACTGTTGATTCGGCAGTTGATGAGATGCCGTCACTTAAAATACAAGTTAAGGTTCGGGCAGGGACAATAATGTAAGCGAATATAGAAAGGAGGTCGGATGATGAGCGAGTATGCAGTGGAGATGCTCCATATTACGAAACGGTTTCCGGGGATAACGGCTAATGATGATATAACTCTGCGCCTCAAAAAAGGAGAGATACATGCGCTGCTGGGAGAAAACGGAGCCGGCAAGTCGGTGCTGATGAGTATTTTGTTCGGGCTTTATCAGGCAGATGAAGGGGAAATCCTG
>CALCTX010000087.1 GCA_937907035.1 uncultured Selenomonadales bacterium | reverse complement strand
TTCATAGAGTCACTGGCACCAAGCGGCAAAGCATTGTAATATTCGGGATCGATTTTTCCGGCTGCTAACAGTTCATCGTATTTCAAACTCTTTTCCCATGCTTGGTCATAAGTGAAATTAAGTGTTTCGTATTTGCCAAATTTGACATGAGTGATATAGCAGGGGAGCTGGGAAACTGTCAGGTCAAGATTGCGGCCGATGATGACGTCGCCATTATCGGTTATAGTTCCCAATGCTGAACAGCCGACTTTTTCCCCGCGGGTGCAACGCTTATTAAAATAATCAAGCGCTGATTTGAAATCAAAATTGGTATGACGGTCAACGTCAATGACATAATCACCAAGATCAGTGAAGTTTTCATATTTTTGGTTTGTCGTTTTCCATTGATAAGTTACACTGGAGCCTTTTGGCAGCTGCTGAACAACGGCAGCCTGTACAGGAGTGACGATTATTGGAGCGAATACAAATACAGAAAGTGATAATGCTAATCCTGTTAAAATACGTTTTGTTAATTTTTTCATAGAAAACTCATCCTTTCATTTTGGGGGTTACCACTGGTAGTGCATTATAGTATTCGGCTTTTCCCAGAATTTTACGGTAAGCCGTTTCTGCGTGCAGTTTACACACAGGCTCAAGGCGGCGGTCCATATTCTGCCGTCATTCCGCAATGGTTTTTCGTTGCCGGAATAGTATTGATCCAGTTTCTCAAAAGCACCTTTTCCTTCATAATATTTAGTCAGGCCTTTCTGCAGATCCTCAAAGTTGGCATCGGTGTGAGCCCAGACGAGATTATGACGATTCAGGTATTCTTTATATTTATCATATCCGGCTTTGTTTTCCGGAGTAACGATTCCCGAACGATAATTTTTATATTTTTCTTTATAGCCACGGACTAAACGAGCTTCTGCGGTGTCTTCGTCAACATCAACATATTTCCCGTTTTCATTGACGGGGATTTTATGGAAATTATCACTGCGCCAGTCGATAGACGGAATCTTATGCTCGGCATCCTCGCAGAAATGGAGATGGCCTAATTTGTCACGGTAAGCATTCCTGATATTTAAGATTTCATTGCGCCACATGATCTGTTCCATCAAATCTGCCATATCCTTGTCATTTTGTACATTATCAAGTCGTTCAAGACCAAACTGCAGACGGCCATATCCTTCCTGATCAAAGGCAATAGCGCTGAATGCCGGCCAGATATAATAGTTCCCCTGACCGCGCTGTTTCGGGATGAAATGTATTTCATTGTTGGCGATTTCGATAAGACCGAACTGTCCGGTGGCATCGCCGATCATCATACAAAGATTCCAACCGTCAGCAAAAGAACCGTCATGTATTGTGTAAATGTCAAGCTGTTCATTTAAGTATTTGATGGCTTCATCTACTGTCGCACAGTGGGAAGCAACCAAAAATGGGATATTGAAAGAACATACTCTGATAGGGGCAGCAGAATTTGTACCGGTACAAGTTAGTGCTGGTACCGGGGGGCGCATATTATATTCGATATACAGACCTTCCGAGTTCATAGAGTCACTGGCCATAAGTGGCAAAGCATTGTAATATTCTGGGACGATTTTTCCGGCTGCTAACAGTTCAGCATATTTCAGGCTCTTTTCCCATGATTTATCATAAGTAAAATTAAGCGTTTCGTATTTGTCAAACTTGACATGGGTGATATAACAGGGGAGCTGGGAAACCGTCAGGTCAAGATTGCGGCCGATGATGACATCGCCGTTATCGGT
>CALCTX010000086.1 GCA_937907035.1 uncultured Selenomonadales bacterium | reverse complement strand
CAATGGTAAAGATTGCACCGTCAATTCTTTCAGCTGACTTTGCTGATTTAGGAAAAGATATTGTCCGGGTTGATGAAGCCGGGGCTGATTATATTCATATTGATGTAATGGATGGGCGTTTTGTGCCCAATATCACTATCGGTTCGCCGGTAGTAAAGAGCTTGCGCAAGCGTTCCAAGTCGGTTTTTGATGTTCATCTGATGGTCGAGCACCCGGAGGCACAGATTGCTTCTTTCGCTGAAGCCGGTGCCGACATAATAACTTTTCATGCCGAGACCGCTTATCATGCGCATCGGATCATTCAGGACATCAAATCACGTGGCATCAAAGCGGGAATTGCTATTAATCCGGCAACACCGCTGGCTATGGTGGAAGAAGTACTGGGCGATGTTGATATGGTACTTCTGATGACAGTCAATCCCGGTTACGGCGGGCAGAAATACATTGCGTCAATGACTGATAAAATTGCCCGCTTGGCGTCAATCCGTCAGGAAAAAGGTTTGGCATTTGATATTGAAGTTGACGGCGGGATCAACAAAGAAATTGCACCGATCGTTACCAAAGCCGGGGCCAATGTGCTTGTTGCCGGTTCAGCAGTATACGGCGCGGCTGATATTGCGGAGGCAATAAAAGTCCTTCGCGGTTAATCTTTTTTAGTTTTTAAGGAGCTATCAGATGAGTAGACTCTATGAACGGCTTTTTTTGCTGACACTTTTGGTTGTCAGTATTTCCGGGGCCGTTATATATTTTACAGTTGATATAAATACATTAGCTAATCTGACTGTATTTAAGCCATGGTCAATTGCATTGGCGATTTTTTTCGTTGGTATCGGAATGTTTCTTGATGGCACCAGACTTATGCATCTGGTAAAAATTTCCGGTGAAAAAATCTCTTTTATGCAAGCTGTTCATGTAGTATTTGGCAATTATTTTGCCGCATTGCTTACACCGGGGGCTACCGGTGGCGCAGTTGCTCAGCTGATGTTTTTGAGAAGATCCGGCGTTCCGACCGGAAAAGCTACTGTGTTGGTTTTCGTTCGGACAGTAGTCTCTATTTTTTTCCTGATTTGCTGTATGCCGATTATTTTTATGCATGATGCAAATGTAATTCCGGGGACATCAAATAAAGTTTTGATGATGATTTCATTTGCTGCTTTTTTGGTGATCATGCTTCTTATCGTTGGCAGCAGGTCAAAGGTACTTAATAAACTGGCTGTGTTTATATCAATGCGTTTGCCAAAGTCAAAGCGCGGAACATTTATAAATATTTTTCATGATACAAAACAGGCGGTCAGACTTCTTTCGTCAGCACCGCTCAGTATGGTACGGGTGTTTTTTGAATCAGGTTTGTCACTCCTGGCGATATATGCGGTCGTGCCATGTCTGCTGTTGGGACTTGGTGTAGATGCTGACTGGTATACCGTCATGGGACGGATGATATTCCTGAATATGCTTTTATATTTCATGCCGACTCCGGGCGGGTCGGGCATTGCCGAGGGCGGATTCGTTCTCCTGTTCAGCAATACAGTTCCTGCCGGTACAGTTGGTATCGTCGCTGTCTGCTGGCGGCTTATAGCAGAATATTTGCCATTTTTGATTGGCTTTTATTATACGATTTCAGTTTTTGGACGCGATTATATCAATAAACAATAACAGGTGTTATTATGACGAAATTTATTATTGTCCGTCATGGGCAAACTGAATGGAATCTTGCAGGGCGATATCAGGGGCAGTCTGATATCGCCTTAACTGACGCCGGTATTAAACAGGCTGAAATATTAGCTGAAAACTTTCCTGAAAAAAATGTAGCAGCAATTTATTCCAGTGATCTTAGCCGGGCTTTTGTTACGGCCGGGAAAATTGCAGACAAACTTGGTTGTGAGCTACATAAAGATAAAGCATTTCGGGAAATTTGCTTTGGAGACTGGGAAGGCCATACCTATGAGGAAATAATTGCCCGGTGGCCGGAAGCATTGGGAAATTTCTTCCAGCGGCCGGATATTTTAAAAATTCCTAATGGGGAAACTTTTGCAGATGTTCAAAACAGAGCTGTAGGACGAATGATGGAACTTGCCGGGGAATATCCTGACAAGACAGTTGTTATTGTTGCTCATGGTGCAGTAATTCGCACGATGCTGGCGGCTGCTGTCCATTCGCCGCTTAGATATCTTTGGAGTTTCAGA
>CALCTX010000085.1 GCA_937907035.1 uncultured Selenomonadales bacterium | reverse complement strand
TTGCTGCGGCATCAACCAGTAAAGAATATGTCTTTACTTCCGGATATTCCTTGCCAACCTCTTTAAATATTTGATCCCAGAACACCATTGAATAACCAAGCGCATTGCCTTTGCTTATGCTGGTAAGAGTTTTTCCCTCTTTTTTAGCTAATTCATAGGCATAACGAATAACCCGCTCACAGCCTTTACGCGAAAAAACGCCTGTCTGCAATGCCATTTCCTGTGGGGAATTCGGATACAAACGTGCCCCGACATTTGCATACTCACCTTCACTGTTTTCCCGAATGACCGTCATATTGATATCTTCAATCTTCGCATCTTTTAAAGGACAAGGTGCTCCTTTAAGTAATTTTACCGGACGAAGATTTACATACTGGTCAAACCCGCGACGGATCTTCAACAATAAATCACCAAGTGAAATATTATCTGGAACTCCGGGATAACCGACTGCGCCAAGATAGATCGCATCAAAATTTTTGAGTGTCTCCAGTGCATCATCGTCCATCATCTTGCCATTTTTTAAGTAATACTGGCAACCCCAAGGAAATTCCGTATAATCGACCGAAAAACCACCATCAAGTTTTGCTACTGCTGTCAGGACTTTCATTCCTTCTGCCAGCACCTCAGGACCGATTCCGTCGCCGGCAATCACTGCAACCTTGTAATTCTTCATAAATCTCCCTCCATTTTTTAATCTTATCTCAAGCAAACATTGCCGCATTACGCCCATTATTTTTCACTTTATATAAGGCTTCATCTGCTTTTTTGATCAATGCATCGATTTCTTTTGCCGGCCCGGTACTGCCTCCGACACTGACCGTCACAACCGGAGAAATTTCTGACCCGGGATGTACCCGCTTCAGATCAGACACGCCGCTGACAATTAGTTCAGCAATATTCAATGCTGATTCCTTTTCACAACCAGGCAAGATCACCACAAACTCTTCTCCGCCATAACGATAAGCTTTACCATCAGCTGCCTTGGCCTTATCTTTTATTACCTCACTTACCTTTTGTAAACATTCATCACCTTTAGCATGACCAAAACTGTCATTATATTTTTTGAAAAAGTCTATATCGGAGAAAAGAACACTTACTGTTAAGGACTCTTTCTGTTTTTTCAGCGAAACCAGCATTTCATCAAAGCTGCTTCGATTGTACAACCCGGTCAGTTCATCAATATTGGCTTTCTTTTCCAAACATTTACTGGTTTTGGCCAGTTCTTTAATATTCTCTTCCTGAATCCCCCGGAAAAATTCCTTATACAAGCGATCGTACTGATTGACAAGTTTTTCCTGCTCAATAGTATCAAAAAGGTCCATCCTTTCTTTTCGATACATAAGCGCTTCCTGATAATTTCCCAACCGTTCATACGCTAATGACAAATTACCGGCTGCCTGCATTCTGGGAATTTTTCCATACCGTCCCGATATATCAAGCTGCTCTGAATAAGCTGCCACAGCTTTAGGATAGTCACCCTCAAGCATATACAGATCGCCAAAACTTCCCGCCAAAGAGAAATCAAAATCCTCAACAGGAAATACTGTACTCCGGTTTTTGTACAATTCCTCGCATTGCTTCAATAATTCCAATGACTCCGCACAATTTTTACCGGCATTTATATAAAGTTGTGCCCGCAACCATTTGGCAATCCCGCCAAACTGTTCCTGCATATTTATCTGTGTCTGCGGAACATACTCATCCATGTTTGCCAATTCCGCTTCGGCTTTTTCAAATTGCTGGATCTTCATATAAGCCGGGATCAAATTCCCCAACATCATACATTTCAGATTTGGCGTAATATCTTTATATTGTTCAGTGGCAATAATATCACAATATATCTTTACGGCTTGTTCATAATGCCCGAGCTGCATATATCCATCAGCAAGAACATGGAATGTCATACATTCCATCTCAAAATTCCCATTCTGATGGCACATTTCCCGAGCCATCGTCAGGTGTTTAAAACCACTGATGAAATCGTTAAATATAGTCTTGTAAATATAGCCTAAGTGAAGATATACTCTGGCATCTTTCTTGGAATCGGACAATTGAACATAATGAAGCGCCCGATCGAGATATTCCATAACTTCAGTCCGATCTTCCTCATACCGTTTATACCAGAGAATATTTATATAATGTAAAGCCAGCTCCGAATACAGCTTATGCCGGCGAAAAATCTCCCTGGCTTTCTCAAAATATTCTTTTGAGCGGTCAAAGTCCTTCTGAACATAATAGTAAATCGAAAAATACGAGTAAACTTTACCCAAGAATTCCTCATTACCGGTCTTTTTTGCCAATTCCCCGGCCTTTTCCCACTTTTCATAGGCATCAGCAAATTTTTCCACCTTATAATCAATTACAGAATCAACATAATAAAGAAGCATCTCTGTTTCTTCATCCAGCTCTTCTTTCTTGGCAATAAGATCTTCCTTTATATGCTCATCCACCTCATACTCACATGATATAAGCATGCCAAGATGCTGCTGTCTCACCATCTCTGTCTTCACATAATCTGTGACA
>CALCTX010000084.1 GCA_937907035.1 uncultured Selenomonadales bacterium | reverse complement strand
CCCTCTTTGATTATCTTACTTAAGCTTTTGCGTATCTTCCTGCATCCTGTACATCCGCGACACCATAACTTCAACCCGACGGTTTTTCTGCCGCCCTTCCTCTGTATCATTGGGAGCTGCCGGCCGATATTCGCCATACCCAATAGCACTGAACCGCTTCGGATCCAATTGAGGATTAGATGCTAATATAAACTTTAAAAAATTAAGTGCCCGATGATTGCTTAATTCCCAATTAGACGGATATTGCGGCGTATTGATCGGCACATTATCAGTATGCCCGGAAATCAAAATCTGTTCCGGCATTGTCCCTAAAAGGCCGGCAATCACTACCCCAACCTTTTGTGATTCAGGTAACAATTCAGCCGAACCTGACGGGAAAAGAGCCTGTTCCTTGATCCGGATCAATAAACCACTCTCCATCAAAGTGGTAGAAAGCTGACCTTCCATATGATTCTGTTCAATATAACGATTCATCTGCCGCTGCATATTCTCCAGTTGCTGATTCTCACTTATATAAGCACTGTTTCCCCCGTCTTTAGTCGTCGGAATATCACCATACTGACCAATAAACGGACCAGAACCGGAAAAGAACAACGGTCCGCCACCCAAGCTGAAAGCAGAACGAAATGCCGCCCCCATTTTTTCGACTTTACCCGCATCTGTTCCTGAACCCATACCGTAAAGAACAATAAACAGTGCCAAGAGCAGTGTCATCATATCAGAATATGGCAGAAGCCAAGCCTCACCGGCTTCTTCTTCATGAGGTTTACCGCGTTTCTTCCTTGCCATGCGTTATTCCTCCTTCTTAAAGGCTGCCCGCTCAGACTGCGGAATAAATACCATCAATTTTGCTTCAATTGCAGTTGGCGGATCACCGGCCTGCAAAGAAAGCACGCCTTCAACGATCATACGTTTAATTCCTACTTCCTCTTCAGACATTACCTTCAGTTTATTAGCAAATGGTCCCCAAAGAACATAACCGGTATAAATGCCGTATATTGTCGCTGCAAATGCACCGGAAATTGCATGACCAAGTGCATCAATATCTTTCAAGTTACCAAGGGCTGCAATAAGACCAACAACCGCACCGAGTACGCCCAGTGTCGGAGCATAAGTCATAGCCTGTACAAACATCGAGCGCCCTTCAGCATGACGTTCCTGCATAACCTGCAATTCAGCATCCATAACATCACTTACGAATTCAGGATCCATACCATCAATTACCATACTAAGACCAGTTTTAAAAAACGGATCGTTAATTTCGGATACTTTGTTTTCCAAAGCAAGAATACCTTCTCGACGGGCAATCTGCGACAACTCAATGAATAACTGCACCAATTCGGTCTTTGATTGGAGTTGATCCGCATGAAAACACTTTTTTATAAGTCGCGGAAAGTTCGCCATTTGATGCATTTTAAAACCGGTATACAAGCAGGACGCCGTACCGCCCAAGATGATCATGACCGCCGCCGGATTAGCCAATACTGTAATCGGCGCACCTTTTACCACCATACCGACGAATATAGAAATAGCACCGACAACGATACCTATTAATGTTGATTTTTCCAAAACAAATCCCTTCTTCCTCTGAATTGCAGTTCTATATTTTCTTCCATGAGTATAATATCACACATCTACTTTATTATATTCTATAATCCTATTAAAAATCCTACTATTTTCAAAAAAAAATTCTTACGAAGAAAAAATGGTAATAAACTCCCACCTTATCAATATCAACTTTAAATGAAATGATAAATTTTTCTAATGTTATTATACTGTATATCGTAATAATATGGTATAATATTAAACAAATAATTGACGTTTGTGCAGATTAAGGAGATTGCATATGGAACTAAGACAATTAGAATATTTTCAAATGGCAAGCCGGTTCAAAAATATAACACGGGCAGCCGAGAGGCTCGGCGTCTCTCAGCCTAATATCACAGTGGCTATCAAAAAATTAGAGACCGAATTAGGCATTCAATTATTTGACCGCAGCCAAAAGCAACTGTCTCTCACTCCGGAAGGCGAGGTTTTCCTCAGCCGGATTGAAGTTGCTCTGCGCAACATTAACGATGCGATTCTCGAAATCGATGATTACAAGCAATTACAAAAAGGTACTATAAAGATCGGTATCCCGCCAATGATCGGATGTTCCCTTTTTCCGCGGATCTTTTCCAGTTTTCAACGTGTTCATTCACATTTAGACATTTACCTTTATGAAGAAGGATCCATGGCTATCCGGAATTACCTTGAACGTGATGAGCTTGACTTCGGGATCGTTATTTTATTGGAAACCAGCCAGACATTGCAACGCTTGCCGATGATGACCTGTCATCCGGTTGCGTGTGTTCCTGAAAATCATCCGTTGTCCCTGCGCGATTCACTTTCCTTACACGACTTGAACGGAAAAGATATGATACTGCTCAAAGAAGGTTCTTTCCTGCGTCACTATCTGCTCCAAAAATGTCAGGATAATAATATAAAACCAAACATCGTCCTCGAATCCAATCAGGTAGAAACGATCAAAGGCCTTATTTCCAACGGAGTCGGTATCGGCTTCTTATTGGATTTCAATGTTGAAAACACACCCGGTATAAAAACATTGCCAATCGAAGGAATTCCTCCGTTCGAAATCGGTCTTGCCTGGAAAAAAGACCGATATGTATCAAAAGCTGCCCAGGCATTTATTGATTATTGCAAAGAATCCCTTGTTGAATAAAAATATTTTCCCCAAACAAAAAACGCACCGCAATTTGCGGTGCGTTTTTTAATCATATTACCAAAGACCGATGACTTTCCACCAAGCAGAACCAACGCCGAGGAAGCATATCAAAGTTACGATTGAGCAGATAAATCCAATTTTCCACCATTCGTTCTGTGATACATAACCTGCACCGAAGAATATCGGAGCCGGACCGGTTGCATAGTGAGTAAGGCAGCCCATAATACCGGTAAGGCTGGCGAGAACCATTGCCGTAAGACCCGGAGGTGCGCCTGCGCCGACTGCAACAGCAGCGAAAGCTGCATACATTGCTGCTACATGAGCACTGAGAGATGCAAACGCATAATGAGCATACATATAAACGACTGCCAAAATAAACAAAGCCGTCATTCCGTCAACGCCTTTAAGCTGAGCACTTACAAGGCCGGCAGCCCATTTAATAAAGCCGGACTTATTAAGTGCCGTAGCAAGACTCATAAGACCGCCCATCCAGAAGAGCGTATCCCATGCACCTTTTTCAGTGATGATATCATCCCAGCTGACTGCGTTGAAAACAAGCATAATACCAATGCAGACAAGTGCTGACATCGTAGCATTGATCTTCGTGAAATAAGCTGTTCCCCAAAGAACAAGTGCCAAAATAAATACAAACGCAACAACTTTTTCAGCTGCTGACATCGGGCCCATTTCTTTCAGCTGATCACGAGCATAATCCTTAGCTTCCGGAGTATCTTTAATCTCCGGCGGATTGAGCTTGTAAACAACCAACGGGCAAAGAGCCAACGCCAGCAAACCCGGAACGATACAAGCTATTGCCCAGCCGCCCCAGGTAATATTGACACCGATTGCCTGTGCTGCGAGTGCGCAACAGAGAGAGTTCGGCGCAACTGACGTAACGAACATTGAAGAAGTTACGCAGTTTCCTTCAAAAGTACTCATCATGAGGAAGGAACCGATTTTCTTTGCCGATTCACCCGGCTCAGACTTAAATGCCGAGCAAAGAGAACGAACAATCGGGAACAGGATACCACCGCCACGAGCCGTATTGGACGGAGTTGCCGGAGCGATGATAACATCAGTAATTGCCATCGTATAAGCCAACGAAAGCGAATTACCACCAATAGAAGTCATGATCTTGTAAGCGATACGTTTGCCAAGACCGGTTTTACTAAACCCTTTAGCAAAAATAAATGCACTTACAATAAGCCAAATGGTACCGTCACCAAAACCAGCCAATGCCTGACCAGGTTTAATGACCTTGAGGAAACCGCTCAAACCTACTGCAATAAGTGCAATTGCACCGATTGGCAGCGGATGAAGGATGAAGCCCACGATTGTCGCAGCGAATATTGCAAACATATGCCATGCATCAGCTTTAAGCCCGGCCGGCATCGGCATGAACCACAATACAACGCCGACAATGATCGTGAAGACTCCTTTCTGGAAGTTTGTTTTCAACAAAAAACATCACCCTTTCTTAAAAAATTAAAAATAATTTCGTGATATATACTGAAAAAACAATATATATGTACTTTCAGTATAGCACATCATACTTTAATCGACAATAATCTTGTCAATTAATAACGAAAATATTTTGTATACTTTTCATCTAAATTTAATATTATACGAAATACAATATGGTATAATACAAATAACAACAAATCAGGAGGTTGGTTTTTATGAAAATCCTGCACCGATATTTTATTTTGCTGATAATGAGCTTGTTCTTAGTTATTCCGCAAGTCCATGCTGAAAAAATAGATTTCATTGATAAAGAATACAATTTTAAGACAATAAAAGCTGTCTATATCTGCAATATTAACCTTGATCTTTTAAATTCTCCTGATGCTCATTGTGTTGTAAAAGGCAGTAATCTGGTGGAAAAAGTATTGCAACAGGATTATTGGGACAATGCTAAAAAATTTGCCGTTTATGATGCCTATAACCACGAACAGACACTAAGAAAACTTTCGCTATTAACAGGAAAAAATATTGATCAAATGATCGCTGAGGACAAATCAACCGGCGAACAATTTTTTAATGAAAATATCCATCTTCTTGCCGATGCTTATGTTCGCAGCACATTGTTGGCTTACTACGATGATTACTATATCATTCCTGCTCACACTGAATGGCGGTCCGTTACAGAGTACGATGATTATTATGATAAAGACGGACATAAACACACCCGTTCCCGTACGATCCAGGTTCCGGAATTCGTACCGGCAGAAAGTGTCCGCACAGCAAATGTAAGAATCCGCTTTTCGTTAATCGACAGCAAAACCGGTAAAGAAATTTTCTCCCGTGAAGAAGCCCGTTGCAACACCTATACAACAGACTGTCAGGAATGCTATCGCCAAACAGTACGTTCCTTTTTCCGGGATTTAAAAGGAAAGATAAAAAAATAAATCATATTTACTCAAAACAAATTGCCAATCGTGTAAAAACGATTGGCAATTTTTCTTTACGATATTTTATTTGTTTTTCCCGGGAGCTCACGTATCAGCGTACTTCCTTCCTGTACAAACTCTGTCATGTATTTCCAATATCTTTTCGGCAGCAATGTCATCCGGCAACGTTCATTATGACGTGGCTTTATTTCAATAGTATCATAAAACTTACGCCACATTGCCCGATATTTCATTTCGTCTTCATTTGGAGCCGCCAGCTGCAGATCATCAAGCGGAACGATCTCAACTCTGCCAAGCTTGCCAACAGCAGCCACGCCATGTACCTCATCATATATCAGCCAATATTCGCCAGGAAAACGTAAACGGAAATGGTCAGCAATAAACGGCAAGACAAAATTCTTCGGTCCGATGACCGACACCAGCATACTTTCTCCGCCTGCCTTATACTCTGAAAAACGTACAAAACCTTTCAGTAAATGAGCTTCTGACAAAAGGTGCTGAACGGCCTTTTTCAATACCTGTACCTCATTTAATTCTTCCAATAACATTATTTTCCGGCCGATACGATAACCGGTCCGTAAAAAATTAAGAACTGCCAGTTCTTTTTCCGGCAAACAGGAAAAATATGCCAACCGCACCAGTTTTGCAGCTTCTTCACTTATTTTAAGCGGTATTGATCTTAATACCCGTTCAGCTTTTTCGTCATCCGTATCGATAAATTTTTCGCCAAACAATCCTGATGAATTGTTCTCTATGGAAACTATCATCTCCGGAATCTCGTGAGAATAATAGCTCTCATAAACACAGCACATCATACCGAAAAACGTGCCATCATAACGATATATCAAACCGGTGCTGTCAGACATCGCAGTTCCTCCCTTTGCAGTTTGGTAAGCGATGGCTCTGCCATTGGAAACAACGACAATTGCTGTGTTCCGCTTTCAAATTTCCGATAAAGCGATTGTTCCCGTTTTGACATCATCGCCAATAAAAAAGCATCTTTATCATCTTCGCAACCATAATAACGTTTGCCTTTTGCCAACAAAAAATACTGTGCCCGCTTGATCACAACACCGATCTTTTTCAAAGCATCCCAGCTAAGAGCTGCCGCCCGCCTTGCTCTGATAATACGCCAAGCGCTTTTGACTCCGATACCGGGAACACGAAGCAATTCTTCATAAGAAGCACGATTTACCTCTAATGGAAATTCTCCGCTGTGCCGTATTGCCCAATGACACTTCGGATCAATATAAGGATGAAATGTCTGATGTTGATCATCCAATAATTCATCAGCCTCGAATCCATAATACCGCAATAACCAATCGGCCTGATATAAACGATGTTCCCGCCAAAGGGGCGGCGGTGTATCAAGAGGTGGCAATATCGGATTTTCGGCTACCGGAATATAGGCTGAATAAAATACCCTCTTCAACGCAAATCGTTTATACAATCCTTCTGTCAATTTCAAAATGTGCAGATCCGTTTCCGGAGATGCTCCGATTATCATCTGCGTACTTTGACCGGCCGGAGCAAATTTTGCAGCATGTTTATACCGAACAATATCATGCCGCGATTCTCCAATATGCTCCTGAATTGCCGCCATTGGTGCCAAAATAGCCCGTTTTGATTTATCCGGTGCCAACTTTCCCAATGAAACACTTGATGGCAATTCAATATTTACACTCATCCGGTCTGCTAAAAATCCCAATTGCTCAATAAGTATCGGATCAGCTCCGGGAATCGCTTTTGCGTGAATATAACCGAAAAAATGATATTCTTCCCGCAAAATACGTAACGTTTCTATCATTTTTTCACAAGTTGCATCCGGCGAACCGGCTACACCCGAACTAATAAATAATCCCTCAATATAATTGCGACGATAAAATTGCATAGTCAGATCAGCTAATTCCCTCGGAGTAAAAGCAGCCCTTTTCGTATCATTGGAACGGCGATTGACACAATAAGCGCAATCAAAAACGCAGACATTGGTAAGCAATACCTTCAAAAGAGAAATACAACGCCCGTCACCGGCAAAACTATGACAGCAACCGGCAGCTATCGCACTGCCAATACCGCCGGGACGTGATGCTTTATCTGCACCGCTGGACGTACAGGCCGCATCATATTTTGCCGCATCGGCCAATATCGTAAGCTTCTCCATCACATCCATTGCCTTGCCCTCTCTTCTTAAAAATATCTTATAATGCCTTAACTCAAGAAACTTGCACCAGCAAGTTTCTTCATCTGCCAGCATTTCAACGCAGCGTGAGATATCCTCGCCACTTATTCGTTACATAAGGTACCTGCCGCCTATAGAGTCAGGAGACATCTTTGCTGAGTTATATATATAATTATATAAAGAACAAGTGTTCTTGTAAATACTAAAAATAATTTCTTTATCAATAAGAAAATGCCTGCCGCAACTTCCTATTGCGACAGGCATTTAACATTTTATTTACTCAATTTCATTTCCCAGCTAATTTCTTATAGCCTTCCAATCGTGTCTTAGCATCGTTTTCTGTCTTCTTATAAAGCTCTTCAGCAATCTCCGGGAATGCTCTCTTCAGTGAAGAGTAACGAACCTCACCCTGCAAGAATTCTTGGAAATCAACTGTCGGCTCTTTAGAATCAAGCGTAAACGGATTTTGTTCTGTTCCGACGAGCTCCGGGTTATAACGATATGTTGCCCAATAACCAGCTTCAACAGCCTTCTTTGCCTCTGCCTGGCTCTTGCCCATGCCGACACGAATACCATGATTGATACACGGTGCATAAGCGATGATAAGAGACGGGCCGTGATATGCCTCAGCTTCTGTGATTGCCTTGATAAGCTGATTCTTATCGGCCCCCATCGAAACCTGAGCTACATATACATAACCATAACTCATCGCCATCATGCCGAGGTCTTTTTTCTTCGTCCGCTTACCAGCAGCAGCAAACTGTGCTACTGCAGCTGCCGGAGTAGCCTTTGAAGACTGACCGCCGGTATTTGAATAAACCTCTGTATCAAGTACAAGAACATTAACATCTTCACCGGAAGCGAGGACATGGTCAAGACCGCCATAACCGATATCATAACCCCAACCATCGCCACCAATTATCCACTGTGAACGCTTAACCAGGAAATCACGTTTACGATAGAGACGATTGAGTACTTCATCTGTACCCTTTTCTTTCTCCAACAATGCTGACAGCTTATCAGCCCGTTCGCGAGTTCCTTCCCCTTCCATGTAATTATCTTTCCACTCTTTAAGAGCTGCCTGAAGTTCTGCACTGCCTTTACCGGCTTCCAAAACTTCATTTGCATCATTTACCAAAGCCTCACGTACTGCTTTTGTACCGGTAAACATGCCAAGACCGAATTCCGCATTATCTTCGAAGAGGGAATTAGCCCAAGCCGGTCCGCGACCAAATACATTAGTAGTATATGGCATAGAAACTGCGGACGCACCCCAAATTGACGAACATCCGGTTGCGTTAGCGATCATCATACGGTCACCAAAGAGCTGTGTAACGAGTTTAGCATAAGGTGTTTCACCACAACCTGCG
>CALCTX010000083.1 GCA_937907035.1 uncultured Selenomonadales bacterium | reverse complement strand
CATTTATTTTATTGCGAAAATGTTTGTATAAGGAGGCAGAACGATGAAAAAATTATTTCGGATAATAATTGCTGTAGTTGCGCTGCTTTCGGTTACGACATCGGTAGCTTTTATGACTCCGACGGCTGAGAAAACTCAGAGGCAGATAAAATTATCGGAACAGCAGAATAATAAACAGAAACAGACAGTAAAGAAAAAACAGATTCAGGCAAAACAGCAGGTCGTTGATATGTTTGCCAGTGTCCGCGATGATTCCAATGTACTTTCGGTAAATGACCGGAAATTATTGGAGACTCGTTTGAAGGCATTGGAAGCAAAACATAAGATTCGTTGTGCAGTTGTATTTACCAGCAATCTTAATGGTATGGAAATTGGCAAGTATGCCAACAGCTTGATTGATAAGTATTATACTGACGGCGAGCGTGGTAACATAGTTTTGGTTGTTGATCCCCAAAAGCGCAAGTATTATTTTTCAACAGATAATAAGATGCGCAAGATCATCACTGATGGGGACAGACATGGTGTAGGCTATGTGAAGGAAGCATTTACTCCGGCACTGAAAAAGAATAAGTGGGCTCAGGCAGCAAATAATTTTGCAAAGCGTGTCGAAGAGATGAATGACTACTATGTAAAAAATGGCGAGCCATATGATCCGGCAAATGAGTTCAATGTTACGGCGGCAATAGTTGCAGCAATTATTGCGGCAATAGTTGCTTATGCAATGAGAAAGTATCTCATCAGTACGATGAGCAATGTTGCGCCGGCAAAGACAGCCAGTGAGTATCTGGTCAGGGACAGTGTCAACATTCAGGAGAATCATGATACTTATCTTTATACGACTACAACCGTAACACATCGCAGTTCGAAGGACAGTAATGATTCTACGGACAGCAGCCATGGTGGTGGAGGCGGAAGCTTCTGAGGTATTGTGGCAAATGAAAATGGCGTTGCATGGTTTTAATGCAACGCCATTTTTTATGTGTAAATTTTATTCCAAAACCGGTGGATTTTCCAATAGTTTGTCAAAGTCAGCCGTTGGCATCGGTTTTGCGTAGAAATAACCTTGAATGTTATCACAGCCGGCAGTTCGTAAGAAATCCAACTGGAATTTGCTCTCAACGCCTTCGGCAATAGTTACCATGTTGAGCGATTGAGCAATTTTTACTACGCCAAGAAGAACAGCTGCAGCCCGGGGGGATTGTTCGAGGTCTTCCAGGAAACGCATATCGATTTTGAGAATATCCAGTGGCAGATCTTTTAGCATTTTAAGTGATGAATAACCGCTGCCAAAATCGTCCAGCAATATCTTAAAGCCGAATTTTTGCAAGCGGCGGGCCGCACTCATCAGTTGCAATGGGTTCTCCACATAGGCTGATTCTGTCATTTCCAATCGCAGCAGGGATGGCGGCAGATTGTATTTTTTGACGATCGAGGTAAGCTCGTGCGGCAGATCCGGGGCTGCAAAATTGGCCCGGGACATATTTACAGACAGAGGAACTATCGGCAAATTGCGTGCCTTGCGGCTGGCCAGATATTGACAGGTCAGATCCCAAATATGCCGATCAAATTCGGTAATAAAGCGATTTTTTTCAAATAACGGAATAAATTGTGCCGGGGTTATGAGTCCCATACGCGGATGCTGCCAGCGTACAAGGACTTCGGCACTGACCGGTTTGTCAAAATTCAAGCTGTATATCGGTTGAAGATAAATCAGGAATTCGCCTTCGTTTAATGCCCGGTGCATATCGTTGAGTATTTGCTGTTCAGTGAGCATGGTTTGGCGAATTTCTTCATCATAGTACGCATAACGCAGTACATAATTATCTTTGACGGTTTCGAGCGCCATCCGGGCCCGGTCGCACATAGTTGAAACCGGAATGGATTTGTCCTGGATCGGATAGATACCGTTGTGGATAGTCATGTTGTAATGGATACCGACTGATGAACAGAGCGTGGATTGTGATTTCAGCATCTGTTCCAGCTCAAAACGTTCGGCTGGGACACAAAAGGCAAACATATCGCTGTCCAAGCGACCGAATGTGCCATAGCCAAAGAACAATTTTTTAAGATGTGAGGCGACTTTTACCAGAATATTGTCGCCAACCCGGGTGCCAAAGAGGTCATTGACAACTTTAAACCGGTCAATATCCCAAACTATGAGCATATAATCGCAGTTTGGATGCTCGAGCAGCATTTGCTGCGTTTCGGAACAGAATGTTTCGCGGTTATATATCTGGGTAAGCGGATCAAAAGCACTTTTGCCCAAATTGAGAGCGACTAAAGAATCGTTCGGTTTTGGCGGATTTTGCAGATCGATCGTTACCGCATGGAAAATTGTCGATCCCATTACTTCTCCATAAACCTTCAGATTCATGGACACATCAGCGATCGTTTTATCTTTTCTCTGAATGCGCAGGGTTTGGTAAACTGGCTGTCGTTCAATAAGCAATGTTTCAGCAGCCTGAGAGAATATGATCCTCTCGTCGATCGGTAAGATGCGTTCCAGATCGCTGCCGTCTTTTACAAAGCCTTTGTATTCTTTTGGTGTATAACCGCAGATTTTGGCAAAAGAATCACTGAAAAAGATTGTGTGTATCGAATGGTCGGGATGCATTTCAAAGACAGTCAGACCACATGCCTGGGCCTGGCTCATAATGTACATTTGATGCAAAATGCTTCCCGGCTGGCAGTTGTTCGGCTTGGTAGGAAGCTGCAGGAGATTGGCGACCTTTTGCCGCAAAAAAGGTGCCTGATATGGTTTGGAAGCGAATTCGGTAGCGCCCAGCTTCAAAGCAGTCATTTCTACATCGCTGGAAGTTGAAGCAGAGAGTATCAGCACCGGAACTTCTGATAACCATGGAGACATCCGTATGTGAGCCAGGACAGCGAAGCCGTCCATTCGCGGCATTTGCAAGTCGAGCAGCACCAAGGCAGTATCAGGATTGCGCTGTAAGAAAGTCATCGCGTCAAGACCGTCAGCAGCTTCGTAAACATTGGGATAATCACTGATTATTTCCCGTAATAGTGTGCGGCTGATTTCATCGTCATCGACCAGCAGTATTTTTTTGTTTTTCATTTACGATGCGCCACTCTTTCTGATGCGAAT
>CALCTX010000082.1 GCA_937907035.1 uncultured Selenomonadales bacterium | reverse complement strand
TACGATCTGATCGTCATTTCCTGAATATATCGCTAACTCATCACCACAAGCAGCAACAATCTTTGCAATTGCAGAAAGATCCCCGCTGGCTTCTTTAACAGCAACAATATTCTTATGTTTACAGAGCTCAACATAAGTTTCAACTTTAATGCTGACACCCGTACGGGACGGAACCGAATAAACAATACACGGAATGTTTACACTGTCAGCGATCGTTGTATAATGCCGGATCAACCCTTTCTGCGTACATTTATTATAATACGGGGTTACGATCAGCAAGCCATCCACGCCAACCGATTCAGCATATTGAGAAAGCTGAACCGCATAAGCAGTTTCATTGGAACCGGTGCCGGCAATAACCGGTACCCGTTTGTTAACCTGTTCAACAGTAATTTTTATTGCTGCTTTATGCTCCTCATCACTCATGGTGGCTGATTCGCCTGTAGTTCCAGTAATGACAATCGCATCTGTCCCGCCGGCAATCTGGGCTTCAATCATCCGCCCCAGCTCAGGAAAATTGATGCCGTCCTCAGTAAACGGAGTGACGATAGCAACGCCGGCACCCTTGAACAGTACCTTTTTCATGAATAATCCCCCTTAACAAACACTTTAATAAATTATCCCATAGGCATCAGCTAAAGTCAATGAAAATCAGCCCATAACTCTGGTAAGGGTTCCAAACACAGCCGCATTTTCTTTAACTTTTTTCTCATTGCCAAATACACAGAGAATATTGGCTTTCATACAAGTATCAACCAATTCAGCCAATTTTTTGATATCGTCTTGCGGTGTTGACAAAATTTGCAACCGCCGTTGTTTCCGCAATTCGTAACTTACACCACGCAGGTACGCTTCAGCTGCCCTGGCGCCCTTCATTTTTGGTGTCAATGGCATATCGATACCGCTCATTGTCCCGATAATATATTTCGTCATTTCTCGTTCCGAAGCCGAGAATTCGCGCAAATAAGAGGCAATATTATCAAACACTGTCAAAGTTTTTTGCAAATTAGGATCACGATACGAGCCGAAAAATATCGTTCCGACCGGGGTAAACGTTGAAAATGCTCCATAAGCACCACCTTGCACCCGAATCTTTGTCCAAAGATAATCATAGCGCATTATAGTACTCAACACTTGCATAACCCCGGTATACCTATACCCGAGTTTTATGAAATTAGCGGCTTTCCCAACATACTGAACCTGACTTGATGACATCAGGCCTTCATTTTTAGCTTTGACATCCCAATAATATCGGGCTGCCGGATACTGTTTGTCCGGTAAACTTGCCTGTAATTTACCCAAAGTCTCAACAAACAACGGATAGTCCTTTTCTGCCGACGTCAACGAAACGATCAGCCCATTGGCATTAAATACTAACGGTAACAAATCCGCCAGTTCCTTACTCAAAGTCTCAAACCGATCAGCAAAATTATCATTGAGTTCACAAACGAAACGGAAATACTCCAGATTGCCCTGCTCAGCAAACATCCCGCCCGGAGTCAGATAAGACACCAACCGCTGATTCATTACCTGATGTGATTTACGCAGAATATCAAGTTCCATTGCCGCCCGGCTCTGAGCCACCAGCTCACTCAACCGTTTTTTATCGGTAAACAGACTGCCGGTTAAAATCTCGGTCAATAACTCCATTGCTTCCGGCAGCTTTCGGGAAAGAACCTTCATCCGGACCAGGAATCGCGGATCATATTTATCCGGTTCCCCGTCCCGCATTACGGGCACCAGATCACAGGACAATCCGCCAGTCAAAAGATTCAATAATTTAGCGACTTTAGCATAAGAATACTTATTAGTTGCTACTGCCGATATTATCTCTTCTAACAAAAAAGCATACGGCAATTTTTCTTGCGGGATCTTTGCCGCATCAAAATAAAACGTCAGATAACTGATCCCACCGGTAGCGATATCACTAAATAACACCTTAGTCCCATGTTCATCACGTACATCAAGTGGCAGCTCTGCCGGCTCTTTTTTTATGTCTGCAATAGAAAGCAATGGTATCGTTGCCAGTGCTTCCGGCGAATCTTCTGTCTGCTGGCGTCTTTTCAATGCGGCCGTAATTCCGATAATTTCCTGAACTGCAGCCTCATCAAGTGCATCTTTTTTTACCGCCAATTCGGCCTTAAGTTTTTCTTCCCGTTCAGCAGCCAGATCTTTATCCGGACACAACGATAAAAGGACCTGATGCGGATTATCGATCAATGTCTCCTGAATCATCTGCTCAAACAATCCTTCAGATAATCCGGTCTGAACTTCTTTTAATAAATCTTCATAATAAAGATTCAATAACGGGTCAGCATCATAAAGCCAGGTATTCAACAGACCAATATTGTACATAAGGCCTTTAGGATACTGCCCGAAATCTGACTCTCTGAGCTTGAATTCTATTACATTAAAGGCTGCCTGCAAAAGTTCCCGGTCAATACCCTGACTTACCAATTCTTTAAGCGTTTCATCAACAATCTTTGCAAACTGCTCAGCTTGCTCCGGTTCAGCATTTTGCACAACTATGGAAAGATATGGCTGACGGACCGATCCTTCCAGTGACGCCGACACATCCTTGCCAATCCCGGCATCAATAATTGCCTGCCTAAGCGGAGCTGCTTCCATCTGCAAAAGAGCATATGTAAGCACCGTTAAGCAAAAGTTTTTCTTTACATCGACCGACTCTCCGATCACATAGTTAAGACTTAAGAAAGTCTTCCCTTCTGATGATTCTTCAGCACCGATCGGATAATATTTTTCCACGACCTTACGAGCTGAAAAAGCCGGCTGCAACTTTATTTCTGAATCTACTGCCAGCACCGAAAAAGCACTGAAGTATTCCCGATCCAGATATTCCAGCTTTTCTTCAATATTCAGATCGCCATAAAGGAAAACATAACTGTTGGACGGATGATAATAGCGCCTGTGGAAATTTAAAAAGTCCTCAATGGTATTTCTTAGCGAGTGAGTGAACAGTAAATCGTTCATTTACTCGCTTTTTGAAATTAGATATTTGCTACAATTTTCTTAATAGGGAATAAAAATGGATTATAAAGAATTGAGACTTGTATATT
>CALCTX010000081.1 GCA_937907035.1 uncultured Selenomonadales bacterium | reverse complement strand
TCTTCTATTCTGCTTAAGAATTTCTCTTCATTTTCATTTACAAAAAATTCAACACGCTGACCTATTTTCAATATAGCATCAGCCTTTTCCGCTGTGGCCATCAATTTCCCTCCCCTGGAAAAACTAATGATCAGAAAAATCTGTTCAAGAACCCGGCCCAGCCCCGTTTCACTGTCTGCTGACTGCCATAAAGCAGATTATTGGCAATCGCCCGGATACATTTAGACGCTATGCTGTTCGGATAAGAGATCATAAACGGCGTTTGCTGTTTGATCGCCCTCATAACATTTCTGTCTTCATATACAAAACCCAATTGCGGCAAATCCATTTTCAGGAACCGCTCCGATGTACGGCGCAACTTAGTCACAACATCTTTTCCATCTGCTTCGTCGTACACACGATTCACTATGAGCTTCATATTTTTGATGGCCGAATAACTGTTATACGCCTTCATCACTGAATACGCATCCGTCAGCGCAGTCGGCTCGGGAGTTGTAACCAACAATACTTCTTCAGAAGCCAGAATAAAATCCATAACATTTTTCCCCAACCCGGCTCCGGTATCAAGAAGTATTATATCGGCAAAGAACTCACAAGCAGCCAATTTTCCCATCAATCGCCCTTGTTCCTCAGGAGTAAAATCAATAATATTTTCCATCCCCGATCCACCGGAAATGTAATTCACTCCATAAGGACCTCTGAGCAAAACATCCTGCAACGTTATTTCCGGTTGCAACAGATGCAAAAGATTATATCTTGAAACAGATCCAAGAATAACATCCACATTCGCCATTCCTAAATCCGCATCAATAATAACAACTCTCTTCCCGGCCATTCCCAACGCTATTGCCAAATTGACCGTGATGTTTGTCTTGCCAACGCCACCCTTACCGCTGGTAACTGCAATTACCCTTGGCGCCGCTTGTGGTTTTTGCTGGACGGGATTCCGTCCCCCGGCAGGGCGTTCTTCGATTCTGTTTTCTACAAGTCTTCTCAGTCTCTCTGCCTGATCTTCCATTTATCATTACTCCAGCAAAAATTTAGTAACCATTTCGGGCTTCGCCGGAACAATATCATCCGGAACACTTTGCCCATTTGTCAAATAAGAAAGTGGGATTTTCTTTTTGAATAACAAATTTAAAATATGCCCTATGCAAGTAGCCTCATCGATTTTTGTAAAGATGAGCCGATCAGGATTGCAAACAGAAAATTTTTCCATAATGCCGTCAATATCCCGATCACGCGTTGTTGCACTTAAAACCAAATGCTTCTCTATTGATGGCTCAACTTGCAAAAACTCCATAAGTTCATTCATTTGGAACTCATTATTTTGACTTCTGCCAGCCGTATCGATCAAAATCAATTGCTTGGAACGATGTTTTCTGATCGCTGTTTTCAACTCCAACGGCGAATAGACAATATCCAACGGCAAGCCGATAATATCCGAATAAGTCCTTAATTGCTCAACTGCTGAAATACGATATGTATCAGCAGTAATAAGCGCAGCTGATACACCCTTTTCCAGCACGCAACGTGCTGCGATCTTCGCTAAAGTGGTTGTCTTTCCGACTCCGGTTGTCCCGATAAGCGCTATTATAGTCGGTTTTCCCGGCTTTAACGAAATACCGCCGGTAAAATTCAATGTATTGCTCAAATAGTTAGTCAATGCAGTGTGCGCGTCCTCCGAATGTGATTCCGCCGCCAGCCCGACTCCAGGCATCGTTTTAATCATATCCTCCAAGAGTTCCTGCCCGACTTCTTTTTTCTTTAATAAATCTTGAAGCGTCTCAAAATCAGGATTACCGCTATTGCCCATAACCTGCTTCAAGATTTCCTTCATTTCTGCCAGTTCTTTTTCCAGCTGCTTTATCTTTGCATCATCTTCCGGTTTTGATTCAACCGGGATTACTGATTGCACCTGTACCGGCTGCTCAACTATAACCGGCTGTCTTACCGGTCTTACCGGTGCCAATACGGAAGGGATCTTCTTGGCTGGTTGATCCTGTGGCAACAACCCAGGCTCAGCATAAGTAGCCACTTGCGGTGTTCTCATACGGGGAACCGGCGCAGCTTGCCGGTGTACCGGTGGTTGTTCCGCTTCCGGAACTTCCTCCGGCATATTTGCGTTTTTATATTGAGCAACAACTGTCTTCGGCCGAAGTGACATCGGTGCCGATTGAGGCTTTGACCGGGTATTGCGTGTTGCCCGCTGGCGTGGTCTCTGGCGCGGTTCATCTTCCACGGCAGCCGTTACCTCAACTACCTCTTTGCTGTTATAGCCTAAAAAACCGCCTTCACGATAACGTTTTGTATGTAAAATAACGGCATCACTGCCCAGTTCATCTTTTACCATCGCCATGGCTTCTTTCAGGTCAACTGCCTTAAAAACTTTTATCCGCACTTATATTTTCACCACCCCAAGGATCTGGATCTCAACACTCTGCTCGATTTCAGCATGTGACAAAACAATAACACCCTGAATCGACCGTTCGGTAAGCTTTCGGAAATAAAGTCTTACCGCGGGGCTTGTCAGTACAATTGGCTGATACCCCATATTTGTCAACTTTGGAAGCTCTGCCTGAAGTGATTTTAAAAGCTTCTGCATCGTTTCCGGATCAAGATTTACATAAGAACCGCGATCTGTCCGCTGAACAGCTCCGGCTATCCGGTTTTCCAAGCCCGGATCAAGTGTAATACACGGCAAAACATTATTTTGGATATTCTGCTGAGTAATCTGTCTGGCCATAGCATGCCGGACATACTCAGTAAGTATTTCAGTATCTTTAGTTGCCCGCGCATAATCGGCCAACACTTCAAAAATTGTCGCCATATCACGAATTGATACACGTTCACAAAGCAAATTGGCAAGCACTTTCTGAATTTCACCAACAGTAAGCAGCTCCGGCACGACTTCATCAACCAACGACGAGTTGGTCTTCTTGAGATTATCAACCAAATTCTGAGTTTCCTGACGGCCGAGGATTTCATCAGCATGACTCTTAATAACTTCTGTGAGATGCGTTGCCAAAACAGATACTGCATCAACTACTGTATATCCATTCAACTCTGCCTGCTCACGCTGTGCTTCAGTAATCCAGAGTGCCGGAAGTCCAAATGCCGGCTCAATAGTATCAATGCCTTGAATCTCTTCAAAGACTGTACCCGAATTCATCGCTAAATAGTGATCAAGTAATAATTCGCCCTTGGCTATCTCAATTCCTTTTAATTTTATAATATATGCATTAGGTTTTATTTGAATATTATCTCTGATTCTGATAGTAGGAACAACTAAACCAAGTTCCAATGCACACTGCCGGCGGATCATAACGATTCGTTCCAGCAAATCGCCACCCTGCCCGGTGTCAACCAACGGAATAAGACTGTAACCAATTTCCAACTCCATCGGATCGACTTGAAGCAGTGAAACAATATTTTCCGGTTTCGTATTTTCTTCTTTTGCCATATCTTTCTTTTGCACTGTAACCTCTTCAGCCTTGACATCCTCAGACTTCTTAAGATTATATGCGATAAGCCCTGACATTCCGGAAAGACAGATAAACGGCAATCCGGGCAACCCCGGAACAGCTGCCAATAAGAGTAACACTCCGCTGGCGATCATAAAAATACGCGAATTGCGGAAAATCTGCGAAACAAGGTCATGTCCCAAATCTGATTCCGAAGCCGCTCTGGTAACGATAATACCAGTAGCTGTGGAAATCAAAAGGGCCGGAATCTGATTTACCAAACCTTCGCCGACTGTCAGCAATGTATACTGCTGCAAAGCCTGGGTAACTGACAGATTCCTCTGTACCATACCGACTACGAAGCCACCGACAATATTGATGACGATGATAATGATTGCTGCCATCGCATCGCCTTTAACAAACTTGCTGGCACCATCCATAGCGCCGTAAAAATCAGCTTCATGCTGGATTTTTTCACGGCGTTTTTTAGCTTCCTGATCAGTGATCGCGCCTTGGTTCAGATCAGCATCGATTGCCATCTGTTTACCAGGCATAGCATCAAGAGTAAAACGTGCCGAAACTTCAGCAACACGTTCCGAACCCTTGGTGATAACAATAAACTGAATGATAATAAGAATGATAAACACGATAAATCCGACTACCGCATTACCACCGACAACGAAGTTACCGAACGCAGTGATAACCTCACCGGCATAGCCTTCAAGCAAAATAAGCCGTGTCGATGAAACATTCAGTGCTAATCGAAAAAGTGTAGTAACAAGCAACAGAGATGGGAAAACTGAAAAATCCAAAGCCTCAACATTGTAAATCGAAACCATTACAATTACCAATGCCAGTGTAATATTCATACACAGGAGCAAGTCCAGAAGCATTGTCGGCAATGGAATGATCATCATGATAACAATGGTAATGATACCAACCGCTACCATAACGTCACTATATCTTTGTACCAAACCGCCAAACGAAACTGATGGCGAAGAAGATTCCTGCGGCATACGAAGAACTCTCCTCAGTTAATATTTTAAGCAAGCCGCCGGTGCTTCAACCGATAAACATAAGCCAGGACTTCAGCCACCGACTTATAAAGCTCCGCCGGAACCATGTCTCCGATTTCAGCAACCGCAAACAAAGCTCTGGCCAGCGGCGGATTTTCCACAATCGTTACGCCCGCCGCCGCAGCGATCGTTTTTATTTTCTGAGCAACCAGATCTTGTCCTTTAGCGACAATTACCGGTGCACGCATTCCTTTTTCATATCGCAAGGCAACCGCAAAATGTGTCGGGTTTGTTACAATAACATCCGCTTTCGGCACTTCACGCATCATACGTTGCATAGCCATCTGACGCTGTTTTTGCTTGATCTTGCCCTTGATCTGCGGATTACCTTCCATTTGCTTAAACTCTTCTTTTACTTCTTGCTTGGTCATCTTCATGTCCTGCATGAATTGCCATTTCTGATAGAAATAATCACACAGTGCCATGACCAAAATAATCCCGCAAATACGAAATGCCAAGTCAAAAATAACCTGCCCGATAAAAAGCATCCCTTGTCCGATATCAAGATAGATCAGTTTCGGCATATTTAAGATTTCGGCCTTTAAATAACCATAAACAAAAGCACCGATGATCATTATCTTACATACAGACTTAACAAGTTCAACCAACGCCCGCTTTGAAAATAAGCGGCCTAAACCATTTATTGGATTGAGCCGGTCGAAATTAAATCCCAACGGCTCAGTTGTAAACAAAAATCCTGTCTGAAAAACATTTATTGCCAACCCGGCTATCATCACACACAGCATCAATGGCAACGCAGTCTTGGCCAAAACGACCATAATACCTAAAAACAAATTCATTACATCTTCGGTCGCAACGCCTTGATTCAAATGCCCGAAAATATAAGCACAATATGTAGTTATTTCAGTATAGACCGAGCCCCCCAGTGATTTGAGACCCCAAAAACCGGCAATCAGCACGAAAGCTGTACTCAGCTCCTGACTGCGCGCTACCTGGCCTTTGTTTCTCGCATCGCCTAACTTTTTACCAGTTGGCTCTTCCGTCTTTTCCTCAGCGAACAGCTGAAGATCAAAAACAAAGGGAATATCAAATTGTTTTGAAGACAACGGCGATATTTCCGTATACCTCATTAAACAACACATCCAGGAATAAAATATAAAACGGCAACATTAACGCCAGAATAAAGATTCCAATAATGATCTGAAGCGGAACCCCGACTACAAAAATATTAAGCTGCGGCATCGTTCTCGCCAAAATACCCAATGACACATTTGTCAATAATATTGCAAACGTAACCGGCATTGCGATCTTTACACCCGTCGAAAAAATTCCATTGGTAAAATTCACCATCAGATCAGTAATTGCCAAATTTGTTTCCATCCCCATTATCGGAATGGCTCGAAAGCTTTCCACCATAGCGGAAAGTAAAACATGATGTCCGTTAGTTACCAAAAAAACTATAATTCCTAAATTATAAAGGAAACTGCCAATAAGTGCATTTTGCTGACCGGAAGTCGGATCCATAACACTGACCATTGAAAAACCGACCTGCAAGTCCATGATCTTACCGGCCATGTTGATCGCCGATAATGTGATATACGCCACAAAGCCGATCAACCAACCAATAAAAAGCTCTACCAACACTACACCGGCATAGCCAAAAACCGTAGTTGGCAATCTGAGCTGCGGAAGATTGTCAACCACAGGAAAGAATACCACCGCCATAAAAAATGCAGTTCCCACCCGAATGTATTTGGGAATATTCATGCTGCCAAAAAATGGCGAGGCAATAAATACTCCGCTCAACCGGGTCAACATCAACAGAAAGACTGCTGCATGGTTTTGCACAAAATCAAAAAAGTCCAACTTTCTGACCTCCTGCTTAACCAATATACAGCGGCAAATTAACCAACATATTTGTCAAATATTCGATCATGATCCTGAGCATCCACGGACCAAACAGCAATATTGCCACAAATACTGCAACAATCTTCGGAATAAATGCCAATGTCTGCTCCTGAATTGATGTGGTCGCCTGGAAAACACTGACCATCAAGCCTACTAACAGGCCCAGCCCCAGCATTGGCGCAGAAACCAGCATGACATGCATAAGCGCTTCCTGTCCCAGCTGTATTACCACATCACCCGACATAGCTACCTCTCCTACTTAAAGCTGACAATCAAAGATTTTATCAAGAGATGCCAACCGTCTACCATAACAAACAACAGAATCTTAAACGGCAGTGAAATCATTGCCGGCGGCAGCATCATCATACCCATTGACATAAGCGTACTGGCAACGATCATGTCAATAACAATAAATGGAATATAAATCATAAAGCCTATCTGAAAAGCCGTTTTCAACTCACTGATAATGTATGCCGGAATAAGCGTAAATGTCGATACATCATCCGGTGAATTTGGCCTTGGAGCTTCTGACAAATTCACAAACAATGCCAGATCAGACTCCCGGGTCTGCTTGAACATAAACTCCCGAATCGGTGCCGCAACATTTTGCAGTGCCTGCTCCTGAGAAATCTGTCCGGCCAGATACGGCTGAAGTCCTTGCTCATTGGCCTGACTCCAATAAGGCGCCATGATATAAAACGATAAAAACATCGCCAAAGCGATAACCACTTGATTAGGCGGCACATTCTGCGTTGACATGGCATTGCGCAAAAAACCGATCACCACAATCGTCCGGACAAAAGCAGTCGTCATGATAAGAATTGACGGCGCTACCGAAAGGATTGTCAAAAGCGCCATTATCTGAAGCGTTACCGCCACATCCTGCGGGCTGTCTGAAGCACCGATGCCAATATTCACACTGGGAAAAACAGGTGCTGCCCAGCTTGTCGCCGGAACAATCGCCCCTAAACAAAGCAGAATTCCCACAAAAATAAGAATCCGCCGTGAACCAAACACCGTCACACAACCCCTTCTCATCTGCGATTATTCCCGTCAAACAAAGATGGGATCCTCTTCGCCAGCTGCTGCAAGGATCCGAATTGCTCGGCAAAAGGGTCATAAGAAAAACCCTTGCCAAAATCCATCCGATGCAGCCGCTCTATCTCTGCCTCATCTGTGATCTCCCGAAGAAGCGTTATCGAATGCTCTGTAACTCCAAGCATAAACACTCGCTCAGCAATCTCCGCGACACAGATCGAACGATTTGGGCCAAGCGGCAGATGAGCCAGGACACGCCCACCTTCGCCATTCATCTTTTGAGCAAATTTTCCGCTCAAAAAACGAGAGGCAAGATAAGCCAAAATCACAACAAACGCAAAAACTGCCAACAGGCTAATCAAATACGCAAACGTAGACCACCACGAAAACGGTGATGGTTTCGGATCTGCATTCTCATAGCCTGCTAAATAACCACCGCTCCCGGCTGTTTCTTCTGCAAACGCAGGAGCTGCAATCATCATCATTATTAAAACAATTAAACCTGCTGCCCAAAAGCATCTCTGCCTGTTCATCAGCCCACAGCTTTACGAATAGCTTCAAGTACGCGATCAGCCTGGAACGGCTTTACGATAAAGTCACGTGCGCCGGC